>DASUFX010000718.1:0-24122 GCA_036274355.1 Kofleriaceae bacterium
GCAGGCGACTTTGATGAAGCCGCCGGTCAGCTCGAACTTCTCGGCGAGCGCGTCGAAGTCAATATCCGCTGACCGTGCGCGTTCCGGCAACGTGCGCCGCCACAGCTCTGCGCGCATGTCGGGACTCGGGAACGTGAAGTAGACGTCGTACGTGAAGCGGCGCTTGAACGCCTGATCGATCGCGCCGGTCAGGTTCGTCGTCAGGATCGTGAGCCCGTTGAATCGCTCGAGCCGCTGCAGCAGGTAGTTCGTCTCGAGATTCGCGTAGCGGTCGTTGCTGCTCTTCACGTCGGAGGTGCGCTTGCCGAACAAGGAGTCCGCCTCGTTGAACAGCAGCACGACGTGCCCGGGCTCGGCGGCGTCGAACACGTCGGATAGGTTCTTCTCGGTCTCGCCGAGCCACTTCGACACGACCTGCGACAGATCGATCTCGTAGATATCGAGGCCGAGCCGCTTCGCGAGCACGGTGCCCGACATCGTCTTGCCGACGCCGGGATGACCGGAGAACAGCACCGAGATGCCCTGCGCACCGCGCAGCTTGAACTGATCGCGGATCTTGCGGCGCTCGCGTGCGGCTGCCGCGATCTCGACGAGTGCGGCACGAGTGTCGTCGTCGACAACGAGATCATCGAGATCGAACGGCGTCGGCAGCTTCTTACCGAGGCGCGAGATCCGCTGGTGCAGCTGCGCCGCGACCGCCTGATCGAGATCCACCGCGGACGGCGGACCGGACTCGGGCATGCGTCCCGCCTCGGCCGCCTGTGCGGCAGCGACAACGATACCGCCTGGAATCGCGAACCGACCGGCGAGCCCCTCGGCATCCTGCGCCGACAGCGACGGCACGGCCGTCTGCCACATCGCCGCGCGTACCTGCAGCGGTGGCACCTCGATCGTGAGGTGCACGAGCGGTCGCTGATGAATGCGCGGCATGCGCTCGCGATTGATCGTCATCGCGACCGGACCGCTCCACTCGTCGAGGAACATGTCGAAGAACGCCGGCATCGCATCGCGATCGGCGTCGACGACGGCCGCATCGTCGACATCGATGAACGCCGGCAACGCGTCGAGCAGCATCAGCTCGCGTACGAGCGAGCGCACCATCGTCTGCTGCGCCGCGAGCTGCAGCTGCGAGAGCCGCTTTGCATCGATCAGCAGCAAGCGCTGATTCCAGTGCGCCGCTGCGAGCTGGAGCAGCAGCTTCTTGCCGACGCCGCGTTGCCCCTGCACTGCGAGCACGACCTCGTTCGATCGCATCGCGCTCGTCGCGCGGTCGACCGTCACGGCAGGAAACGCGCCGCTCACCGGACCAAAGCGGAGCTCGGCGACTTCCGCGAGCTCGGGATCGAGCTCGAGCGCACCACCGTCGAGGAGATAGACGAGGCGCGTCGCAGCGCGAATGCGCCGGAACATCAGCGAATCGCTCTGGCCGGTGCCGCCCGAAAGATCGAGTAGCCGGTAGCGCAACAGCGGCGAGCTCGCCGATAGATCGCGCGCCATCATCGACCGCGTCTGCGGCGTGTCGTAGACGAACTGCGCGAGCAAGCGGCCATCGAGCCCCCGCACGTTCGGATCACGCGCGAGGTAGCGGTATCCCTGCACGAGATTCGGATCGACCTCGGGCATCAGCGCAAACACGAGCGACGACCACTGCCGCGCCGTCAGGTTGAACGTGCGGATCAAATCGACGAGCGGCGAGCGCGTGCGCGCTTCGATCGTCGCGCGGATCCGCGCCTCGGTCGTCTCGTGCGCGGCGAGCCACTGCTCGAGAACTTGGTCGGCGCCGCTGTCACCTGTCACCTGCGGTGCACCGCGCGCGATCGAGAACAGCCGGCCCATGTCTTCGGGTCCGATCACATCTTCGCCGGCGAGCCCGCTCTCTTTGCGCCAGCCGAGCCGGATCTGGTACTCGAGCCGCAGCCATACGCGACGCAGCTCGTCGCGTACGTGTGTCGCGACGTCGGTATACGGCTCGGCCCCCATTACCCGACTATCTCACGGCGCGGCGAGCTTCACCGGCACCGCCATCGCCTGGACCGTCAGAACTTCTACCTCGTCCCCGGTCGGCGACTTGAAGCTGCGGGTGTGCTTCGCCGCTTCCATATCGACGTCCGCGGCGCCGTTGATCGCCGGATCCTTGTCGAACCACGTCGCCATCGTCTGGTCGCCGAGCTTGACGTCGTTCGCGAGCCGGATGTCGAACGCGGCTTCCTTCTGCTTCGTCGGATCTTCGCGCCACCACGACACGTCGAGCTTGCGCAGCGTCACGCGTGCACCCGGGCCGAGCTTGAGCGCGTACGTCCCGGCGCGGCCGAGGAAGCGACCGACCGCAAGCGTCGTCGCGCCGGCATTCACGGTTAGCTGCTCGAGCTTGTCGACGCCACCTCCGCTATCGACCGGAAGCACCGATGGAATCAGCACCCACCGCGGCGTCTGGTCGTCGTTCTTGAGCTGAACATCGACGAGCAGGTGCTCGGTCGGCGGACGGCCTGCCTTTTGACCAACGAGCGTGACAGTCACCGCGCCGTTCATGTTCGTTCCTCCGTTCGACCCATTCGACTCGCTTGCCGAGCCCGAGCCCGTGCTCACGCGCGGCGGTGGTTGGCGCCCACAACTCGCTGCGATCAGCAGTGCCAGGAGCGCGACTCTCACGCGATGAAGATAGCGCGATTACTCTTGATCGCGCGTTTTCTGGACCCGCTTCTCGTCGAGCTCCATACCGGCGGTGGCCATGAAGCCACCTTTGCGCTCGGTACCACCGAGGCTGTACGGCTGTGACTCGAGGATTTCCTTCTTCGTGACCTTGTCGGGGAACTTGCCCGACTTCGGATCGTAGAGCGGGTCGGTGAACTTGCCGGACGCGTCCATCGAGCCCTGTTCCTTCATGATGCGCTCGTCGTAGTCGTTGCGACCTGCGTTGTACGCACGCACCATCTCGTCGACCATCGCGTCTTCCGTCGCGGTCGCGCCGAGACCGGACCACAGCCGCTCGCCCGCGTCGTTCTTGCCCATGAAGAGCGCGTTCTCGCCTTGCCACGCGCCACCCGGATGCTTCAGCAGATACTTCGGGTGATTGTAGAAGTAGTACCACTGGCCAGGGACGAGCTCTTTATCGAGCTTCGCGGGCTCGACGCTGCCGAACTGGCCGCCGTTCTTGTACGCCTCGTCGGCGACCTCGGTCGACTTCATGAAGTTCGCGACCGGCGTGCCAGAAATGCCAGCCTTGACGTGCATGCGCTGCTGCGCGGGAATCGCCTTGTCCTCTTTCGGATCGGCGGAGCCGAACATCTTGTCGAACTTCTTGTCGCCGATCGCGGCGCGCAGCGCATCGATCTCCATCGCGATCACCGACGACAAACACTCGGCGACTGTCGCGCCCGCGAGCCACTCCTTGATCGCCTTCGACGCGCTGTGGCCTTTCTTCAGCTCCCAGTCCATCCAGCGACCCGATTCGTGCGGGTTGACGAACGCCTGCGCTTGCGTGTGGCCGGAGCGATACTTGTCTTGCCAGAGCTCGGGCTGGCCCGCGTTCTCGCACTGCCGCTGGTAGTTGTACCAGTAGTGAATGCCGTGATTGACGTCGTTCTGGCCGCCGGAGCCGGGCTCGACGTTGGCCTTCTGCATGTCCTTGACGACGACGCCACCCATCGCTTCTTTCGTCGCCGGAATCTCGGGACCGCCTGCCTGCGGCTGCGCAGCGAACGCGCGATCCGATGCCGACGCGCTCGCGGTCGATGCCGTCGTGTCGACCGCAGGAGCATGACCACCGGTGAACGTCGTGCCGGACGTCGTTTCGCTGTGTGCCGCGTCGGTCGTGCCGGCGTCAGCAGGTTGCGCGCGGCGGGTATCGTGTTCGCGGGCCATCGGAATCTCCGGCGGTTAGGTCATGCCTTTTACGAGGTAGGACACGGGATCCTTCCGTGGCAAATCGCCTGTGATTTCAACCAAGTCGAATCTGCAGGCTCAGACAATCGGGCTCGCTGACGATGACGACGTCGCCATCGCGGAGCTCGGCGCGTGTGATCCGCCCGCGCATGACGTCGTTGATATAGGTGCCGTTCGTCGTGCCCTGATCGATCGCGACGAGCTTGCCTTGATCGATCCCGATCCACACGTGCTTGCCCGACGCGCGGTGATCATTGACGAGCACGTGCGCGACACCCGGCTGGCGACCGATGATGATGCCGGTCGCCGTGAGCGCGAAGCGCTGACCTTGCAGCGAGCCGCGCGTGCACCACAGGCTGCCGATGCTGAGCGAACCGAACGCAGTCGGTGCGATGCCGCCCGATTGATTCGGCCCACTGATTGCGACGGTCTTTGCGATTGGTTGCTGCGGCACCGGCATCATCGGCGGCGCGTTCTGCGGCTGCACGCGTCCGTACATCTGCTGTTGCGGCGGCGCGAACTGCGGCGGCGGCGGATAGCCTTGCTGCACGTGAGGCGGCTGCATATGTGGCGCGCCGGGTGGCGGCATGTGCGGCGCCCCGGGCGGCATATGCGGTGCGCCAGGCATCGCTTGCTGCGGTGACGGTGCTGCTTTCTTGCCGCGCTTCGCGAGCATGAGGCCGCCGCCACCGACGACAACGAGGCCGCCGATCACGAGACCGGCGATCAGACCGCCGTTGCCTCCCGATGGCTTCTTCTCCTTGCCTTCCTTCTTCGCCTCATTCGATTGCCGGATCAGCGTGCCGGCTTCGCTGTGCATCGGGAACAGCGTCTCGACGTCGCGGAAGTTCTCGATCGCGGCGGTGTACTCGTCGGCCCAGTAGTGCTCCAGACCCTTCTGCCACTCGGCGAGCGTCTTGCTCGGCTTCGGATCGAGCTTCTCTTTCTTGACGAATTCCTGCAGCGTCGCGCTCGCGACGAGGAAGTTGAAACCTTGCACGTCGGTGCCGAACGTCGCGAGCCCGATGACGTTGCCCTTCATGTCGAGTGCGGGGCCGCCCGAATTGCCGTGCGTGATCGGCGCGCTGATCTGGAGGATCTGCTCGCCACTCGTCGCGTGCTTCAGCGACGACACCGTGCCTTCGGTGACGGTCGCCTGCAGCTGCGATTTCTCGTCGAGTAGCTCGCGCAGGTCGGCGACGCCGGGATAGCCGATCACCACGATCTGATCGGCGACCTGCGAGCGCGTCGAGTCGCCGATCGGCAGCGCAGGCGCGTTGTCGATCTTCACCTTGATGATCGCGGCATCGCGCCCGGTGCCGGGTTTGCCGTACTGCTTGACCTCGTAGTCGAGCTTCTCGCCGCTCGGCAGCACGACGTACGCGCGCGTCTCGAGGTTGACGAGCTTGATCTCGCTGAGCAGATCGCGAATCTGGCGGTCGCTCATGCGCGCCATCTCGGGCCCGAGCGCGCGTCGCACCTCGCTCAACATCTGTTGATAGAGCTTGCCCTTCGCGACGACCTCGCCGTCTGCGACGTCGGAAACGACGTGCGCGTTGGTCGCGATGTAACCGTCCGCGGTGATGAAGAAGCCCGTGCCGCTACCACCGACCGCACAGCAGTTCGGGATCTTCTGGCCAGCGATCTCGTAGTCGGCAACGTACGCGCCCCACACGCGAACGACCGATGGCTTGGCGGTCAGCGCGATCTTCTGTTGCTGAGGCGGTTCCGCGTGCGCGGTGCCAAGCAGAGCGATCAGCAATGCGCACACGAGGCGCACGACCTGTCCCATCGAGCCGCCATCGTACCGTATCCTCGGCAGCGTGGGCTTCGGCATCAGCCGTCACGCACGTAGTCGTAAGGGTCGCGGACTGTTTCGGAAGGCGCCCGACCCCAAGGAGGTCGGCGACCGGCTCGGCAGGCTTGCACGCCGGATGCTGCGCGACGCCGTCGTGCGTTCGGGAGCGAAGGGCGACCGCGGCGAGTACCGTTACATTGTCGAGCTGAAGATGCATCCGGTGGCGCCGGCCGGGACGCTGAGTGTGCAGCCCGACGGTGAAATCGTGCTGAAGGTGGAAACGTCGACGCTCGGCCCCGGCTACCACGCGCACGTGATCGACAAGGTCACGCCGATCCTCGAGGAGCTCGACTACGTGTGGACGGACACGTTCGACCCGGCGGCGACGCAGGCCGCGATGTGCGCATGGCTTGCAGACGAGCTGCGCGGCAACGACAAGGTCACGATCGGCGTACCCGACACGCGACGATTTCGCGTCGACGCACCGGTGCTGACCGCGCTCGGCGCGCGCGATGCGGCGTGGCGCGATGCGGTGCTGGCCGATCCCGCGAAGGCGGCCGATGCGTTCGCGTGGTGGCAAACCGGGCCAGGACGCGACGTGCTCGCGCGTGCATTGATCACGATGTCGCTCGAGGTGCCGTGGCGCGAGCCGCTCGACAAGGGCGAGCGTGAGCTGATGACGGAGGTCGACGAGGATCTGCGCGCAGCGCGCAAGGCGGATCCGGCGCTGCCACTGCCGTACCCGGAGTGGAAAGAGCTGCTGATGCACCTCGGTATCGAGGACGAGGACGTTAACGAGAAGGTCGGCGATCGCACGTCGACGCTCGGCTACCGCCGTCACGACATCGAGATCGAGCTGTCGGGTGGCTGGCTCGTCGTGATTCCCGGCGCGTTCGCCGGCCACTGGGAAGACGACGGCGCGAAGTACTGGGCGACCGATGGCGATCGGATGATCGAGTTCTCGTCGCTAACCGCGAACGACGAAACTGACTCGGCCAAGCTGCTCGCGGTGGCACCTGAAAAGTACGAAGTCGTCGAGCGACTCGTCGACGGAAACCACCACGGTCGCGCAGAGACCTTCGAGGAAAACGATGTACCGATTCTCGTCGGCCTCATGTGCAATGCCCCGCACGTGGGAATCCTCACGTGCAAGGGCGGCACTCGAGAATGGGCGCTCGCAACCTGGCGCAGCCTTCAGCAGAAGAATTAACCGCCACGACGCCGTCAGACGCCAGCCCCGAAAAAATCTCTCGGATCTTGGCGTGCGCCGGCGTCGTGGCGGTCGATCTCTTAGTGCGTTAGCACCGACACGCTGCGCGGCGGCATCGTGATCGTGAACGAGCCGTTTGATACATCGACGGTCCGGCTACCTGGGTCGAGGCGATCCGTCAGCGTGCCGTTCCCGATGGGAGCGCTATGTACGGTCAACGTGCGCGCGGTGGCGGCGTGGTTCGCCACGATGATGGCCGCTTCGCTGGCGGTGACCCGCGCGAACGCGAGCACGTCGTCCGTCGAATTCAGCTGCACGTAGGCACCGCGGCGCAGCGGCTCGAGCGTCTGGCGCAGCTTGCCGGCGCGCGCGACCTTGTCGAACATCGCGCGTTGTCGCGGCGTGCGCGCCGATGGAGCGGCCCACATGTGGCGGTTGTCCGGATCGGCGCCGCCGTGCTCGCCGTATTCATCGCCGTAGTAGAGGAGTGGCGCGCCAGGCGTCGTCAGCAGCCACTGCAACGCGAACGCAGCGCGGTCGTACGGGAGATCTGTCGTCGGCATTGCGGGCAGGCCGTCGCTCGCCCACTTGTGATGGACGATCGTGCTGCCCGAGCCGAGATCCGCGAGCGAGACGAGCCGCTCGGTGTCGTGCGAGCCGACGTACGTCGACATCACGGCGTCGGCGGGATAGTGATCGAGGCTCGCCTTCGTCCAGTAATCGAGGTGCAGCATGCCGCGCGCCTCGTCGGCGAACACGTTGGTCGTGGTCGCGTGATAGAGCACGAAGTCGAACTGGCCCGAGAGCGCGAACGGCCCGATGTAGCGCGCGATCGTCGCGTAGTCGTTGAGCGAGTTGTTGATGTCGTCGCCGCCCCAGCCCATCGCGGTCTCGCCGAGCAGGTAGTACTCCGTGCCGCCGGTCTCGAAGCGCTCGTGGATGCGCGTCGAGAGATTGCTGATGGCGAGATCCTCGACGTGCTTGACCGCGTCGACACGCAGCCCGTCGAGATCGAAGCGCTCGAGCCACCACTCGGCATCGGCGATCATCTGCTCGCCAGCATCCTTGTTTTGCCAGTTGACGTCGGGCATGTAGGGATGGAACGAGCAGTCGAGGCGGTGCTCGGTCCAGTCGCAGCCGGGCGTGCCGCATTCGCAGCCGGTGCGGAACCAGTCGGGATGCGCAGCGTAATACTCGTGCTGCTCGTGGACGTGATTGATCACGAAGTCCATCAGCACGCGAATGCCGTGTTTGTGTGCGGCGGCGACGAGCGCATCGAGATCCGCTTCGCTGCCGAGGCGCGGATCGATCGCGCGCGCTTTGACCGGCCAGTAGCCGTGGAACGCGGTGACACCGTGGCCGTTCTCGTACTCGACGCGCGTCGTGTTTGCGACGAACGGCGACAGCCATAGCGCGCGCACGCCGAGCGCATCGAACGTGCCGTCTTCGATCGCCGACGCGACGCCGCGCAGATCGCCGCCCTTGTATTCGGCGCCCGGATCGGCGCCCGCCGAGGGCGCGGGATTGTTCGTCGGATCGCCGTCGCGAAACCGATCGGTCATCACCATGTAGATCAGCGCGTCGCGCCAATCGAACGGATCGGCCTCGATCCAGAACGGCACGAGCACGGGCTCGGCGCTCGCACCGGCGGCATCCTTCGCGGTGATACGCAGCGTGTACTTGCCGGCGGCGAGACCCGGTGTCGCGATCGTCAGCTCGCCACCGCTGCGGGTGAAGTCGATCGGCGCGCCTTGCAGCGTCACCGCGATGTCGGTGATCGCGGCTGCGCTCTTGCCGCGCGACACGCGCACGCGCGTCGTGTTGGTGTCGTGCGAGATCACTTCGAGTAGCGGCGGCGCGCAATCGGCGACGCGCAGCGCGGAGTTCTCGACGCCACCGTCATACGCGCGATACGGGTTCTGCGGATCGAGCACCCAGTCGACCCCGCCGCCGTCATAGCCGACAACGAGCTTGTACGGCCAGATGCCGGGAGCGAGCTCGAGCTCGCCGGTGAACGTGCCGTCGTGGTCGGGATCTGCGAGCGCCGTCCGCGCCGACCAGTCCCAGGCGCCGACGATGTCCACGGCCGTGACGCCGGCATCGCCGTGGTAGGTGATCGAGCTCGTGCACGAGCGCAGCGGGGTGCTGTCGTCGGCCGGCGCATCCGGACCGGTGCCGTCGTCACCACCGCCGTGCAGGTAGGGCGGTTTGCACGCGACCAGCCCCAGCACCACGAGCAGACGCAGATGACCCATACACGCGCGCGAAGCAAGGCGAACGCCACGCTAAGCCGCTGGAAGATCGTGGGCGCGGACTAGCGCTTGTTGCCGAACGCAACGTGGGTTCGCGCGCTCTGCGGGGCGTTGCCGATGCCGAGCGTCGTGTTCCAGACCGCTTCGACCAGGCAGTCGTGCAGTGTCGGGTTTGCCGGTGTCACCGTGACCTCGACGGCGACGATCTCTTCGAGCGTGGTCTCGACGTCGATGCCGCCGCGCGCCGTGCCCGGATTGCAGCTGGTGATGGCCTGCTTCAGTTGCGCGCTCAGGTCGAGGCGCTGAAGTAGATGGCCGATGCTGGTTCCGATGCCGGTGTCGTGACTCGTCGTGCCGATGCGGCCGAAGCCGAACGTGCCAAGCCCACCGATGTCCTCGTAGCCACCGTCGCCGCCCCACTCTCCGAACAGCGACCAGACCGAGTTGATCGCCAGCGCGACCTGATCGACCTGCTCCTGTAGGTCTACATCGAGGACGTGCATCACCGAGAGAGCGCGCGCGAGCGTACGTGCTTGCGTCGGGTCGGCACGCACCACGCGCTTGATCGGCTTGTTCCAGAGCAGGCCGGCGATCGTGATCGGTCCGGCGGCGCCGTCGCCTTCCCCCCACCACGTGCACGTCATGCCCTCGGCAAGCGAATCGCCGCACTCGTGCATGTCGGCGAAGTGGTCGACGGTCTTCCAGCCGGTCGCGGACACAGCAAGATGATCGATCGAGATCGGGCGCAGCAGCATCGTCGCGTCAGGCGTGGCGCCGTCGTCGACGCCCGCGAATACGGCGATGCCCTCGGTCGCTTTCGCGAGCGTGGCGAGCACCGACTCCTCGTCGTCGAAGCGCGTGATGCTTCCGCCCGTCGTCGGATGCACGACATGCACGAGGACGCCGTCCGGGACGAGCGCGCGCAACGCGGCGGACTCGCCGAACCGCTCGGCGAGCCGTTCGTCGCTGAACAGCACGATCCGTTTGGTACCCTGCACGCGCGATAGCCACGCGACCGCCTCGCCGAGAGCGGCGTCGACGTTCGAGCCATTACGCGGTGGCAGCGCACGAATCGCGCGATCGATCTGCGGCGCCGCGTGCGACGCGACCATCCAGCTCGGCAACAGCGGCTCGGCGGTGCGCGCGTAGCCGATCACCTGCACGTGGCTCATCGGTGCACCGCGCACGTACGCGAGTGCTGTCGCGCGTTGTGCCTCGAGCTCGTCGGTGCTGAGCGAGCGCGAGTGATCGATCACGATCGCGGTGTGCAGATCGGCAGGCACGTCGGTGAGCACGCTCGCCACGTCGATCTCGACGCGCGCGAAGTGCGTGCTGTCGAGCGGAAGCCGGCCCGCGATGGTGCCGATCCGGTGTTCGCCTGGGGACTGCTTCATGAGGTCGCGACTGGCAACGCCGATCCAGTGCGATGTCTCGTCGCCGCTGTCATCACAGATCTCGCCGACGCCATCCGTCGGAATCGCCGTTCGTTGCTTCGCCGGCACGCGTTGCCACCAGCTCTCCGGCAGCTCGACGAAGCGCGCATCCTTGACGAAGCAGGTGCCGACCTCGAGCGCCAGATCGAGCACGACGTGCGCGTTGTGTGGCGCCATCAGATCGAGCGTCACCTGGTCGTTGCCGCCGTCGATCACGAATGCCCACGAGCGGTCGCTGCCGGTGCCCGGTTTGAGCGTCAGCGCTTCGAATGCCTTGTCGGCGGCCTCGGCATTTTCGAGACGCAGCGCGTGACGCGTACCATCGACCGTGACGGTTGCCGCCGTCACCACACCGTTGCGTGGAATCGCAAACGTATGCGCGTTGAGCTCGACGCCGGGCCCGTCGACGTCGAACGCGAAGCGGGCCTGGATGCGCGCGGTCGCGCCGCCGTGGGTGATGCGGATCGCGGTCGGTTTGTCGAAGGCGTCGTCGTCACCGTCGTCAGCAATGGCCTGCCCCGCCAGGAAGGCGAGCACGGCGAGAGCCGCGAGACGGCGCATGTCCCTGTGACACGGGCAGGGCGCTGCCAGTTCCATCAATGTTAGGGTTCGCCCAATGGGCAACAAATTCGGGATGTCGCCGTTCGACATACTTGCGGCCTTCGGTCCCGTGCTGGTCCTCGGGCCGGTCGTGCTCTGGATGTTGTTGTTCGGGCAGCTGCTCATCTACCCGATCGCGCGCTGGAAGGCGCAGCGTGAAGCGGTCATGGATCCGCAGCTCGGCATCAAGTTCGCGCTGCATTTTTTCGCGCTACTCGCATTTCAGATCGTGCTGTTCGCGCTGGCGACCGCGCTCTACACGCTGTTCAGCAAGGCCGAGGACAAGGGCGAGCTGTATCGCATGGCGTTCGGCTTCTTGATCCCAGGCGGCGGCGTGCTCGCCGCGCACTACGTTCTGCTCAAGCGCACGAACCAAGATCAATTCCCCGGCGTGCGCCGGTTGTTCCTTGGCTACAACCTGCTCGTCACTGGGTTGATCGGCTTCGTGATGCTGCTCGTCGCGTTCCAGGTGTTCTTCAGGAGAGGACCGGCCGGCAACGACGGGCGGTTCGCGATCGCGAGCGTGCTCGTCTATGTCGGCGCGTGGGTCGCGTGCGGCCTCCATTTCGGCAAGCTCGTGCTCGGCGATTCGGCTGCACCGCCGTCGAACGTGATCCCGCCGTCGGTGCCGACGCATGCGGCCGCGCAACAGAGCGGACCGGTGCTGCCGTCGCTCAGTGCGGGGACGTTTCCGCCGATCGATCCGAAGAAGTGATCGCGGCCGGGTGGATCTCTTTGGGGATGAAGCGGCGGTCGACGATGTCGCTGACGTCGAGCGGCTTCTTCAGAATGCCGGCCTTCACCGCGTACTTCATGATCTGCGTCATGTCCTCGTCGCTCGGCGTCAGCTGGCGATAGCTCACGCGATCGGGCGGTTGCGTCAGCACGAACTCGAGTAGCTTCTGATCCTGGCGGAAGTACGGCGCCGCGACCTTCGCGGCCTCGAGCCGATGTTGCTCCGCCCACTCGCCGCTCTCCGCGATGCCGCGCACGAGGTCGCGCACGATCTCGGGATGTTCGTTGATCAGCTCGTCGCGCACGACGAGGACGCACGATACGAAGTGCGGCCAGATGTCCTTCGCGTAGTAGAGGACGCGGCCGGTGCCGTCGAGCTCGGCCTTGGCGGCGTGCGGCTCGCCGATGAAGTAGGCGTCGATCGCGCCAGCGGCGAGCGCCGACGGCATGTCGGGTGGCGGCAAATCGACGAAGTTGATGTCGCCGGGCTGCATGCCCTCGTCTTCCATCAGCTTCGTGATCACCAGGTACTGGTTCGAGAACCGGCTCGGCCGCGCGAACGTCTTGCCTTTGAGATCGCGGATCGATTTCGCGGTCGAGTTCTTCGGAACGATCACGGTCGAGCCATCGCGATGGCCGAGGTACACGATATGGATCGGCACGCCTTGCTCGCGCAGCACCATTGCGAGCGGTGCGAGCAGGAACGTCGCCTGGATCTTCTTCGCCTTGAGCGCCTCGACCACCGTCGGAAACTCGGTGAACCGCTGCGACAAGAATCGCGTGCCGGTCTTCGTCGTCTTCGTCGCGAAGTCGGTGACGGGGCAGGTGAGGTGACACGTCACCGGCAAGAAGCCGACTTGCAATTCGGCAGCGCTCGCGGTCGCCGAGCCGCGCCACGGTTTCTTGTGCGCGAGCGTCAGTGTCGCGAGCACTCCGATGGTGATCAACGTGAGGCGCAGCTTGTAACTCATGACAGTCCGAGCTCCTCCATGATCGCCTGTTCTGCCTCGGCAACGCCAGGCGCAGCAGGCAGTCGCGAGCGGCCGGGCGGTAGCTCGAGCGTCTTGCGCACGTTTGCCGGGCGCGTCCCGAGCACGATGACACGGTCGCCGATCTGCACGGCCTCTTCGATATCGTGCGTCACGAACACGACCGTGCGCGGTCGTTCGGCGAGCGTCGTGACCAGCTCCATGCGCATCCGCCGCCGCGTCTGGTAGTCGAGCGCGGAGAACGGCTCGTCCATCAATAGAATGTCGGTCTCGGCAGCGAGTGCGCGCGAAATCTCGACGCGCTGCCTCATGCCGCCTGACAGCTGGTGTGCATACGCGTCAGCGAAGTCGGCAAGCCGCGTGATCCTCAGCCACTCGTCGACCTTCGCTGGATTGCCGAGCGCGATGTTCTGGCGCACGGTCAGCCACGGCAAGAGGCCGCCGTCTTGATAGATCGTGCGGCTCGCGCCTTTGCGCACGATCGTGCCGCGCGTCGGCTGCAGGTGACCGCCGAGCAGCGACAGCAGCGTCGACTTGCCGCAGCCCGAGGGGCCGACGCACACGACGAGCTCGCCCTTGCTCACCGTGAGATCCAGGTTGTCGATCACCGACAGGGCGCCGTAGTCGAAGCCGACGCCGTTCAATTCGAGGACGACACTCATCGCTCGAACCCCCAGCGCAAGCTCGGAATCTTCGCGAGTCGCGAGAACGCGAGGTCGAGGCCAATTCCGATCGCGCCGATCGTGATCATGCCGCACACGACGAGATCCATTCGCAGACCGTTGCGTGCGTCGACGATCAGGAAGCCAAGACCGCTGCGCACCGCGATCATCTCGGCAGCGACCACCACCATCCACGCGACGCCGATCGCGACGCGCAGCGCGATCACGAGCTGCGGCATGATCGCGGGCAGCGTGATGTGAAACAGCACCTGCATGCCGCGCAGGCCGATGTCGTCGGCAACGCGGTAGTAGACCTTCGGCACCGATGCCGATGCAGCTGCGGTCGCGAGCACGACCTGGAAGAACGTCGCGAGGAAGATGATGAAGATCGCCGGTGGATCGCCGACACCGAACCAGATGATCGCGAACGGGATCCACGCGATCGGCGACAGCGAACGGAAGAAGTTTACCCACGGCATCAGCGCAGCACGCGGCGCCGCATGTCTGCCGATCACGAGGCCGAGCGGGACAGCTGCCACGACAGCGGTCAAGAAACCCCACGCGACGCGATACAGCGAAGCGATCACGTCGTCGAGCAACCGGCCGGACGCGAGCTCGGCGCGAAACGCGTGACCGACCGCTTCCGGCGACGGCACGGTTCCCGTCGGAAACATGTCCGCTGCCGACGCAGCGCCCCACGCCGCCAGGATCACCAACCCCGTGATGATCGGAAATCCGATATTCGAAATGTAACTACGACCCTTAGCAGGGACTCTCACCGCGCACGCATCGTGACACATCCGGAGGACGCGAGGTTGCGTTGTCGCGAAGGACGCGGCTACCGTCGCCGGCATGAAGAAAGTCGCCGTCCTCGGATCGGGTCAAGTGGGTGATGCGTTGTCGAACGGCTTCCTCGCGCACGGCTACGCGGTCATGCGCGCGACACGCGAGCCCAAGAAGCTGGAAAGCTGGAAGACCAGCGCAAAGGGCGAAGCGGCGATCGGCAGCTACGACGAGGCTGCGAAATGGGCCGACACGATCGTGCTCGCGGTCAAAGGGCTCATCGCCGACCAAGTGCTCGACCAGTGCGGCCTCGCGAACCTCGCCGGCAAGACGATCATCGACACGACGAACCCGATCGGCAGCGAACCGCCCGACAACGGCGTGATCCGCTACTTCACGAACGCGAACGAATCACTGATGGAGCGCCTGCAGAAGAAGGTGCCGCAGGCGAACTTCGTCAAAGCGTTCAACTCGGTCGGCAACTCGCTCATGGTGAACCCGAAGCTCGACACGCAGCCGACGATGTTCATCTGCGGCAACAACGCCGGCGCGAAGCAGGAGGTCACCGAGCTCCTGACGAAGTTCGGCTGGGAGACGGCCGACATGGGCGGCGTCGAAGGCGCGCGACCGATCGAGTCGCTGTGCATCCTGTGGTGCATTCCCGGCTTCATCCGCAAAGAGTGGATGCACGCGTTCAAGCTCGTCAAAGCGCGCGGGTAGTTGTTCGATGCGGCTTAGTGTGTGTCGACCGTTCCTGGCGCTTCGAAGGTCGGTGACGCAGCTGCTGGTGTCAGCGTCGGCGAAACGCCCGCCGGCGTGAATGCTCGGAAGTAGCCAACACTACCGCCGCCACCACCACCGGAGGGTGCAGAGGGTGGTGCTGGAGTAAGGCGAAACTTGATTCCATTCGTCGGGCTTGTCTGAGCGCAGCCGCCATCGCCACCGGGAGAGGCGTCGGTCGCTGTTCCACCTAACGCGCACGTCGTCGTCGCCATGCCGTCGGTGCCAGCTACGCCGACAGAGTTCACTGTGGTGAATGGTTTTCCGCTGCCGCCGGCACCGCCGTTTGCAAACACTTGACCGGTCACGGTCACCATGCGGCCTTGCAACACGACGTTGCCGCCAGCGCCGCCGCCGGCACCGCCGTAGGGGCTGCTGCCAGAATTGCCACCGGCGCCTCCACCACCACCGGCGTCAATGATTCCCGTCACGCTGACAGTTCCGCGGCACGAAACGAGTGTCACGCCGCCGCCGCCGTAACCGCCTCGACTCGAAGTGCTGCCGCCACCGCTTGCGCCCGGAAGAAGTCCCATCGCGGCGGCCGCATCGACGATTGCGCCACCGTTGTTAGCACCGCCATTGGTGTTCGAATCGCCGCCAGCGCCGCCGTTGGTCTTGAAGCCTGCGCCGCCTCCACCGGCTCCGTTCGTGTTCGACGGAGCACCTCCTGATGTCATGTAATCACCACCGGGTCCCGAGTCGGTGCTGTCATCTGCGCTGACGTCGAGAACGCCAGCGACCGTCAAGGATGTGTCCGTAACGATCGCGAGTGCGAATCCGCCAGTGACTCGAAACGTCACGCTCGGTTCGAGCTCGAACGAGCTGTAGCGAAGCAGGCAGATCGGTGGACCCGCTGACTGTGTAACCATCGCTGCACACGAGTTGGTCGTCTCCACTGTGCTCGTGCTGATGGTGCGTGCGCCCGTCGCGGCTCCCTCACACGCGTCCGGTACGTAGCGTGGCGTGATCGTTCCTGGCTTGCACGTTTGGGTGACGGGGCTGCAAAAGCCAGTGGCGCACTCGTCGTCCGACATGCAAGGACGACATGCGTATGACTGTGGGTCGCAAACGCGATCACCACATTGCGACGAGTCGAGACATTCGGTGCAGACACCCGTGGGCGCGCAGTGCGGCGTTGGATCGCTGCAGTCGCTTTCTGCTTGGCACGACGTCGGTGCGACGCATTCGTTGTTCACGCACGTTTCCGGTGCGTCGCACGTCGTACCGGCTGGCAAGCCTTTCGAGTCGCAATCCGCGGCCGTCGTACAGCACACGGCAGGATTTCGCTTCGTGCACGCCGTCGACAACAAAAACAAAAGGAGCAGCAATCTCATGCTGCTCCCGATGATACGGCAACGCGACTGCTAGGCGCTGCAACTATTTGTTGCTACTCGAGCCAGATCGCCGCGACGTACTGGCTATGAGCCGTCGAGTACGTGTCGATGAAGTCGGGCGACCACTGGATGTGCACCCAGATCGTCGTCGCCGCGCCGACGGTTGACGTCGTCAGCACGTCCTCGTGATAGCCCGAGTCGGTGCCCACGCCGAGCTTATTTGCAGTGACCGTGGGGTCGCCCTTCCAGATCTCGACGAAGGTGTCGGTCATCGGATCGCCAGCTGTCACGACGTGAACCTTCTTGGTCGTGCTGTTCGCCGGCACCGTGAACTTGATCCAATCCTCGTCGAGGTCGTCCGAGATGCTCGCGTTGGTGAGCAGGATCGTCGAGTTCGTCGCCAGGTTCTGCGCCGCCGCAAACGTGTCGTTCGCACCGGCAGTATCGGCTTCCGCCGCCGCCACCAGCGTCTGCGGGTTGACGCGGATCGCGTAGCTGTAGCCCGACGAGCCGCTCGCGTCGGTGTAGACCGTGAAGTACTTGCCCGCGGTCTCCACGATGACGTTCGGCTTCGACGAGGCCGCGACGGCGTCTGCGAAATGGCCGCTCGCCGGCAGGATGTAAACACCAGGCGTCGCGTTCGGGTCGCTCGGGCTCACCGAGTAGCGCGACACCGACGTCGCGGCCGCATCGAACGAGTAGAGGTGCGAATCGAACGCTGCCATCACCGTCGTGGTGGTCGCCGTGCCCGCCGCGAGCGCAACCGGCGCGCGAGCCGGGAAGTCGGTCGGCGTGCCCATCGCCGAGGTCACCTGCTGGTCGGCGACGTCCGCCGGACCGCTGACGAAGCTGATGTCACCGGCCATTGCATCGACATCGACGAACAGCGTGCCGCTGACGCGGAACGGCTCGACCGTATCGACGACCGCGGTCACGCCGGCGGGCGTGTTGACCTGCATGTTCGTATAGAGGAGGCAGATGCCGAAGATCGATGCGCCACACGTCGCATCGTAGAGGTTCGCGAGATCGAGGTTGGTCGCCGTGAACGTGACGACCGAGCCCTGCGCGAGCGTGCCCTTGAAGTCGACCTTGACCGGCGACTCGAGCTTGAACGCTTCCTTCATCGTGAGCGTGTCGTTGCCGTTGTGCACGACGACGTCATGGGTACCGAGCGGTGCAGTGTCAGCGATCGTGATGTCGGCGAACAGCGCGGTCGGGCTCGACACCGTGACGGCCGAGACGGTCACGCCCGAGCCGAAGTCGAGCGACACCTTGCCGTCTTCGAACGCGACGTTATCGGCGCTCACTTCGACCCGCACCTTACGGCCGATGAAGCCCGACGACGGAAACACGCCATTGAGCGATTGATCCGGATCGTCTCCGCAGCCAACGACAGCGACCAACCCGAGTACCAACGCAAAGCTCTTCAAACGCATATGCACCTTCTCCGTTGAGGCGGCGCAAACTAGTCGAGGGCTCGTCGGTACTCAATACAAATTCGCAGTCACAGCCGTGACGGCACGCACGGCGCAAAACGCGCCAAAACCCGTCAAAAAAAAAGAGCCGCCGGCACGACGCCGGCGGCCGACTCACGCCCATGCGGCAAGCTGCGTGAGTCCGAAGAATGCTTGGTGAGCAGTCATTGCACGCAGGGCGCCAGCTGCGCGCGCATGGGTGCCGAGGTACAGGCGCACGTCAGCAGCGCACGAGACCGTGCGGGCGGATCACGGGAAACTACGGCGCATCCGCATCGCGGAAACGAATTTGCGGGATCGGCGCGTACTTGAACGCTGGTACATCGCTTGCTGATTCCCTCGGCAAGCGGCAAGCGGCAACGCTCCTCCGCCGCCTGCGCAACAACACCCGCAGATTTGCGGAGAGGGAGTTCGTTTATGCGTTTTATGAAAGGTCTACTCAGTGCAATTGTCATGATGGTTCCGGTCGTCGCGTTTGCCGACGAGCCGGCGCCGAACACCGGTACGCCGGAAGCGACCGCGGCTCCGACTCCGTCGGGCCAGCTGCCGCCGGCAGAATCGGATAAGGACCCGGCACCGCCGGTTCCGACGCCGAACATTCCGGGCCTCAACGGCGACATCGTCGAGCAGGCGGGTGTCGGTGGCACGGTCGGTTATGGCCGCGCCGGCGTGCTCGAGCTCGGCGGCGCTGCCGGTCTGACGCTCGCGCAGGACATCCGTGCGGTGAACTTCTCGCCGTCGATCGGTTGGTTCCTCGTCGATAACCTCGAGCTGTCGGCGATCCTCGACGTGACGAACCTGAAGGCCGGCGGCGAGTCGGCGACGCTGTGGTCGGCGCTCGCGGAGCCGTCGTTCCACTTGCCGATCAACCGTTCGTTGTTCGGCTTCGTCGGTATGGGCGTCGGTGCTGCGTACGTGAGCCAGCTCGGTACCGGTCTCGCGGTTGCGCCGCGCATCGGTATGGACGTCATGGTCGGGCGCTCGGGCGTGCTGCGCCCGTCGCTGGCCTACGAGTACACCACGCACGACGCGATGGGCTCGGTCGACGCGAACGGCAACACCGACGTGACGCTGGTCGCGATCTCGAGCGCGCTGCGCTTCAACATCGGCTACTCGACGATGTGGTGAGCGCTCGCTAGCTAGACTGTTGGAGCACCGCCGGGAAACCGGCGGTTTTCTTTTGCCCTCAGCTTGGCTCAGTTGCCCCACGCCATGCCGAGACCCATCATGCCGCCGACGCCGCCTTCGATCGCCACGGCGCGCGCGAGTAGCTCGATCTCGAACGTGCGCGACGGCGAATCGTCGCTGCGGCTGTAGATGTCGTAGCCGAAGCGCAGGCCACCGAGCCCGCCGGGCACGAACGACACACCACGCATGTTGTCGTCGACGAGCGCGAACGTAGCGCCGAGCTCGCCATCGATGAATACCCGCACGCTCCGGCCGAGATTCTTGCCGAGCAATTCACGGCGCAGACCGAGCGAAGCACGGTGCCCCGTGCCGTGACGCTCGGGCCTCGGCGCCATGCTCGTGAGTGCGCGGTCGTCCATCCACGTCAGCCACAGCCACTCGTATTCGCCGAACACGCGCGTCTTCTTGAACACCGGATGCTCGACGCCGAGCCCGATCGATAGCGCCGTCGTGCGGCCGCCATCGAGCGGCAGCGCACCCGCGCTCATGCGAAAACCGAACATGTTGAACGCCGGATCGGTGTCGACGACCGGTGCCGGCTCGCTCTCCACGTAGTCATCGGGTGGCGGTGGATGCGCGGCCGCGACCGGTGTCAGCGCGACGAGGCCGAGCGCGACGAGCGTACGAGCGGCGAGCTTCACCATACGATCGCGATCCCCGTCGAGAAGCCAGTATTCGCGCTCTCCGTCATGCAGCGACCGCGACACACCGCGAGCGTGCTGTCGGTGTCGGTCGGCGTGAACAGCGCGCGGAAGTCGAGGCGGAATGCGAGCCGCGGCTTCTTGTACAGCCGACCTTGCAGGCCGAAGCCAAACCCGAGCTCGGGGCGGCCGAGTCGCGTGCCGTCGTCGAGATAGAAGCGCTCGTAGCCGAGCCGTGACACGAGGAACAGCTCGACACCGCCACTCGTGTCAGGACGAAACTGGCGCGCGAGCCAGCGCAGGCCGCCGCCCGCGTGCAGCATGCGGCCGCTCACGCTGGTGCCGGGGTTCGCGGTCGATGTCGAAACGTTCGAGGTCGCGAAGCCGCCTTCGGTGAAGTACTGCCAGCGCCCGCTGCCGAGCGCGAGCTCGAGCGTGGGGCCGACGCCTCCTTCGGAGAGGCCGCCGATGCGCGTGCCGTGGCCGCCAAACGCCAGCGCGATCGATCGCTTCGACACCGGCATGAACGCGCCGTCCTCATCGGTGTCGTCATCGTCGGCACGCGCGACGCCGGCCAGCGCGACGATCGTCAAGACGCAAGCTAAGACCCGCACGGTGAGGGGTGCAAACGCACGACACCGGCCCGCGATCTAATCTTGGGCGGGTTAGCCGGCGGATTCGATCACGGCCAGCTCGTCCGTGGTCAGCGTGATGGTGCTGCAGGCGAGGTCCTCGCGCATGTGCGCGGGATCAGTGGTGCCGGTCAGCGGCAGCATCCCGATCTGCTGGGCGAACCGGAACACGATCTGCGCGACCGTCTTGCCGTGGCGCTGGGCGATCGCGACGACCTTGGGGCTCGCGAGTACCTGGCGGTTCGCAGTCAGCAGCGAGAAGCCCTGGTACGTGATGTTGTGCTGCTTGCACAGGTTCCGCGAGTGCACGTCCCAACCGGTCTTCGCGTAGCAGCGGTTCTGTATGAACGCCGGCTTGATGCGCGCGAAGTTGTACAGCTCGCCGATCTGCTGCGCGGTCATGTTGCTCGCACCGAGCACACGCACGCCGCGCTCTCCGACGAGCTTCTCCATCGCGCGCCACGCTTCGTGATCATCGTCGCCGAGACCATGCGTCTGCGATGGGCCATGGAGCACGTAGCTGTCGAGGTACGTGACGCCGAGATGCTCGAGCGACTTCGCGAACGACTGCGCGACCTGGGTCGCGATTGGCGCGTCTGGATCGTAGGGGAGGCGGCTGTCTTGCCCGTCGATGAACGTGAACTTGGTCTGGATGAACAAGTCCTGGCGCGGGATGCCGCTTGCCGCGATCGCGCGACCGACGCCGGCCTCGAAGTAGTGCTTGCGCTGATTCGCGGTGTCGATGCCGCGAAAGCCCGCCGCGAGCGCATCACGCACGCAGCGCTCGGTGTCGTCCTCTTTCCATGCAGTGCCGTAGAGGAAACTCAGCGCCATGCGCGTTTCTTACAACGAACGCAGCAGTCGGCGTAGCGGGTTGCGACGCTGAGCGCGCAGCGCAGCTCCGGACTTTGCGGTCTCGGCGCGTACCGCATGTTTCGTATGCGCCGCGCGCTCCTTGTCAGTACCGACATAGATCTCGCGGGTCTTGGCGAGGATGTCGAACCACGACCACACGACGCCGAAGTTCTTGTCCTGATCGCCCATGTGGTGCTCGTAATGCCATTGCAGGTGATCGCGTCCCCACGCGGGATCGAGATGCGCGCGGCGATGTACGCGCCGATAGCGGTGCAGGCAGTACCAGATCGTCGACGTGTAGAACGGCGCGATCGGAAACAGCGGCGCGTGTGCGAGCGCGACGATCGCGAGGCCGACTGCTTCGCGTGCTTGCGTCGGGGTGCTCCACACCGGGCCTTCGTACGCGGGGTCGTAGCCGCCGTTGCGGCGCACCGCCTGGTGGTGATCGTGGTAGTGGAACGCGAACGGGCTCCGGCGATCGCGGCCCGCGCCGTGCAAGAGGTACTTGTGCGTGGCCCACTCGCCGTAGCCGAACACCGCGAGCGCCAGCGGGATCCCGATCATTGGTAGAAACCTAGCTTTCCCCCACCAAGCGGTGGGTTTGAACAAGGACCCCTTTCAAACCGTGCGTGCAGATTTCCTGCACACGGCTTACGGGCGGTCGTGGTTGGACGTGATGAGGCATTACGCAGCCTCCGGGTACGCGACGGTGCCACTGAGCTTGTGCAATCCGAGGGTGTAGAAGTAGGACGCGTTCCAGCGATGAGACTCGCCAGGTTTCAAGTGGCGTCCCTTGCGCCTGATTCTCATGCGCTTGAGCCGCCACGCGACGTACTTGTCGATCTCACTGAACTTGTCCGCAGCGTTGCCGGTGCGGAAGTACTGCCCCCAGCCGCGGAGCACGGGGTTGAGCTCGCCGATCACATCGCGAGGGTCCACGTGGCACCGTGACTTCGAGGTCATGCCCTTCACGCGCCGCCGGATCCGCTTCATGCTCCTCGTCGATGGCCAGCGCTGGAGGAAGTAGACGCGCTTGCGTCGCTTCTCCCATTGCGGCCCCGAGAAGCGCTTCCGCAGATGGCAGCCGAGGAAGTCGATCCCTTGCTTGCCCCAGCCCAGATCGACCCGCCTCGTCTTGTCCGGGTGTAGCTCTAGCTTCAACTCGCGGAGGAGCTTCCTCACGCGCCGCTCGGCTTCTCGACAGTCCTTCTCCGTCTTGCAGAGCACGACGAAGTCGTCGCAGTAGCGTACCAGCACGCCGAGGTCGGCGCACCGCTTGCTCCACACACCGTCGAGATAGTCGAGGTAGATGTTCGACAGCAGCGGCGAGATGACTCCCCCCTGCGGCGTGCCGCTGAGCATCGTCTTCTCGAGCCCGTCTTCCATCACCCGTGCTTCGAGCCACTGTCTGACCAGCTTCAGGACTCTTCGGTCCGAGATCTTGCGGCCCACCAGCGACAACAACGTCTCGTGAGAGATGTTGCCGAAAAAGTCGCGGATGTCCGCGTCCAGCACGTGGTTGAACCCGTGGTTCACGGTCACGCGGATCTTCTCCAGCGCCTGCGTCGTCGAGCGGCCGGGCCGAAACCCGTACGAGCAGTCCTTGAACCCGACCTCGAAGATCGGCTCGAGGATCAGCTTCGTCGCCGCCTGCACGACGCGATCGCGCACCGTCGGAATCCCGAGCGGCCGCTGCTTTCCATCGGCCTTCGGAATGTACCGGCGCAGGACCGCCTGCGGCTGGTACTCGTGCTCGCGCAACTCGGCCTGGATCGCCTCGAGGAAGCGCTCCACTCCGCTCTGCTCGATCGCCGCGATCGTCTGGGCGTCGACGCCCGCGGCCCCCTGGTTCCGCCTCACCTGGTTCCACGCCTCGTACAGGACGTCACTCCTGTAGATGCGGTCGTACAGCGCGTGGAACTTTCGACCCGGCTGTTGCTTGGCCACATCCCGCAGCCGACCTTGGAGGCGTCGCACGTCGTCGTCGGGTCTTCGCCCGCCGGGGGAGTTGGGACGCACCGCGTCCATGCCCTTGCGCGTACCTCTTCGATCGACTCGACCATCACCCCAGGGACCCTTCCCTCCGGCCGCGTTGTGCTGCACGGCCTTCGTCGCTGGTGCGGGCGGTACTATGATCCCCTCGGACTTCCGCTGCGCGGTGCTCGACTTCGCCTTGGGCTTATACGAGGCACCTCTCCGTGACGGCGGCTGCGCAGACGGCTCTCTCGCGTTCCGTGACGATCCTTGCACACGTGCTGCGACCCATACCCCGCCGAGGCCGTCGGCGCGGTTGTGGTCCCGCTCCGTCGGTGTTGCCTTCGCCGTGACATGAGCGGCTCGGCCGGCCGGCTCACAACCGGCGCGCTCGGATTGTAAATGTGTCGAGGCTGCAGCCTTCACTTGCTGTTGCGGCCCGCGTGCTTGCCTCCTGCCGCGCGGCTCTCGCCGCGGGTCAGGCTCTCGACGCTCCGCTTCGGACACGGAGGTCTCCCCTCGTGCCGGGAGCCTGCTACTCGGCGCCTCACGGCTTACCGAGACGGGACTCTCACCCGCTGGATCCTCACAGCGTGACGACGGGTTCGTCCTCACCTCGTGAGGGCGGCCTCCGTCGTCGTCGCGACGCACCATGCGGCCGTTGTAGGCGGGGCTCTGGCAGATTGACCAGATCCGCGTAGCTGTTGAGTCAACACTCTTCAACAGCTACATGAGCGGCCACCCGAGCGCGCGGCGCTCGACGAGGCCCATGTAACACGTGATCAGGTGCCCACGTAGTCGCGGGCTCGGAACCACCGGAGCATCGAGACGTGGGAGAGCCCGAGGCGGATGGCGCCGCCGCTCATCGAGCCGGCCTGATGTTTCGCAGCGAGCCGGAG
>DASUFX010000719.1:0-8774 GCA_036274355.1 Kofleriaceae bacterium
GTCGACGCGGCCAACGGCTGCACCGCTTGGCTGCATCGCTTCGACGGCAATGCCGACGAGCTCGAGCGCGTGCGGTTCGTGACTCATGCAGCGCTCGTATCACAGCTGAAGCAGGAACTCTGGCTTCTGCGGCCTGAAGTCCGAAGCCCGAGGTCCGAAGCCCGACGGACTACCAGTCTTCGCCGCGACCGCCGCGACCGCCGCGACCGCCGCCATTGAAATCGTTCGGATCGGTCGGGCGCTCCGGCGCGCCACCGATCGCTGTCGAGTCGCCACCGTCGCCACTGCCGAACGCCATCGCGAAGTCGTTGCCTTCGTTGTCGTACTGCTCTTCGAGCATCTCGGCCTCGACCTCGTGCATACCGCTGTCGGCTTCCATCTCGAGCGGCGGCGGCACCGCACCGTGCCTGCCCGACGGCGGCGCCGGCGGTGCACCACGATTCGGCCCCGATCCCGGCTGGCCATGCGGTCCCGAGCCGGGCGTCGCGTGCGGGCCGGAGCCCGGCGCACCCCCGCCCAACGTGCTGACCGGCAGACCTTGGCGCGCGCGCCACGCAGACAATGCAGCAACGAGATCGTCGTACGGGATCATGGTCCACCGACGATACCACGGGCCTTGTGCTAAGAGCTTCGCGGTGGCCTCCGCGATCAAGCTCCACACATCGCACGTCCTCCCACGCGAGGGATTCGTACACGGGTTCCCGGAGCGCAGCGGCGGCGTGTCGGTCGGGCTGCGCGCGTCGCTGAACCTGGGCAAGCGGTGGGGCGACGACGAGGCGAACGTCGAGGAGAACCGGCGGCTGCTCGCGCGCTTCGCCGGTTACGATCCGGAGCAGCTGCAGGCGACGCGGCATGTCCACGGCACCGCGGTCTGGAAGGTCGGCGAGCCGGCGCCCGATCCCGCAGAGTTCGACGGCCTCGTCACCGATCGCCCCGGGCCCGTGCTCGGCGCGTTCGCGGCCGATTGCATTCCGATCCTGTTCGCCGATCCAGTCGCGAAGGTGATCGGTGCGGCGCACGCGGGCTGGCGCGGCACGGTCGGTGGCGTCGCCGGCAACGTGATCACGCGCATGGTCGAGCTCGGCGCGAAGCCGGCCGACATTCGCGTCGCGCTCGGTCCGTCGATCGGTCCCGAGTGCTTCGAGGTCGGCCCCGAGGTCGTCGAGCAGTTCCGCGCTGCGTTCGGCGACGTGCCCGGCATGGTCGTGCGGGGCCCGAAGAAGGAGCACATCGACCTGCGCGTCGCGTCGCGCACGGTCCTCGAGCGCGCCGGCGTTGTTCCCGAGCACATCGACGACAAGCCGCCATGTACGAAGTGCGAAGCCGACCGGTTCTTCAGCTATCGCCGCGACGGCAAGGACGGCGGCGTGCACATGGCGTTCATCGCGATGCGAGCGTGACCCAGGCGACGACGAGCGCCGCCACGATCAGTCTCACGCCGGCGCGGCGCGCGACCGCGCGATGATGATCTTTAGTCGTGATCGCCACCGCGCAGTCTTTTCGCGTCTACAGGCAGGTGCCGACCGAGTACTGCGTCCACGACTGGAACGTGGTCTCGTCGTACATCTCGGTCGCGAACACGCACTGACCCGCGGTCGCCGAGAAGCCGTACTGCGACGGCGTCGTCGTGATCGAGAAGCTGCCCGACACCACTTCGACCTGCTCGCCGTCCTCCGAGCCACGCAGCGAGCCGTCGAGCAGCACGCGCGTGACGTCGTAGACCTCGGGCTCGTCACCGAGCACCGTGTGGTTCGTCGACGTCTGGAGGTCGAGGCGCGGCGAGACCGCGAGCGTCTCGCTGCCGGTCGTCGGATCGAGCGTCACCGTCGCGTTCAGCTTGCGGCCATCGTTCGGGTTGAGATCGATCGTGATCGCTTGCTGCCCGCCCATCGCGACGCTCGTGGTCTGGTTACCGAGCGAGAGGTTGTCGAGCGTGAGCGTATTGTTCTGCAGCGTCGCGTTCACCGTCGCACCGCCGAGCGTGACGTCCGTCGACGGATCGCCCGAGTCGCCCGGAATGTGCACCGTGGTGAGGCCAAGGCCGACGTCGAGGTCTGCTTTCGGCGCGTTGCCATCGAGATCGATCGCGACGATCTCGCCCGCCGCCGACGCGAAGCGCACCGCGCCGTCGCTGTCGAGGCCGACGCCGTTGTCCGCGAACTTGATCGAGAGCGCGCGATCGAACGACAGCGACGCGCCCGCGTGCGCGTGGCCGTGGATCTTGATCGAGCCGGTGACCTGGCCGCGGAGGTCTGCATTCGGCGCTTCTTCGCCGAACGCCTGCGCGAGCGCGATCATCGCGTCGGTCGCGTCGTCGAGGTTAACGGTGAGCGCGATCTCGTCGTGACGCAGCAGGATGCCGAGCGGCTCGTCGTGGTTCGCGTCGAGCTGGATGTAGAAGCGGAGGCCGTCGTCGTCGGCGACGCGGATCCGCAGGTCGGCCTTCGCGAGGTTCGCCGCGCACTCGGGGTCGATCACTTCCTGGGTCGTGTTCGTCGTGTCGTCGTAGATCGTGTCTGTGCACACGAGGTCGGGCGGCACCCGATAGATGCCGTCGCCGAGGTAATTCGCATCGGTGAACAGCGTGTTGTTGAGCTCGTCGATGATCGCGTCGACATCGAAGCCGTCTTCGTCACCGTCGAGCGCGAGCTTGCGGTCCTTCGACGCGAGCAGGCGCGAGAGCGGCTTGGCGAGGCGTGCTTGCTCGAGCGTGCTCGTCGCGAATCCGAATGCGGCGCCGCTTGGCAGCGATTTGGTACTGCCGTCGATCGCGGACTTGCCTTCCGTGAGCACGTAGCGGAGGTCTTGCGCGATTCGTGCACGAACGTCGCTCGGCGGCGGAGGATCATCACTGCAGGCGATCAGAGCTGTTGAAAGTAGAGACAAGGAAACAAGGGCTGTGCGCATGAAGGTCGAGACACTTCAATGGCGATGCCAGTCACCCACACATCGCGAAAATCGTCTTCGCGCGCGTTCATGTCTGTCGATTGCCAGAGCCTGCCGCGAGCGTGTCAACGGTCGGCCACACGTCAGTGTTGTCTGACGTCAGATCACTGGCGGGTTATTCGACAGTGATACCAAACGCAGGGAGCAGGTCACCGGTCAGTGCTTGCACGACGGTTTCCGCTTTGTGCCAATCGATCAGCGCCTGCGCCTTGCGCAGCTCGGCCTGCCGCTGTTCTTCGAGGCGGTTCAGCACGTCGAAGTTCGTCGACTTGCCGAGGTTGAAGCGGTCGGTCTCGATCCGGATGTTCTCGATCGCGAGATCGATCGCACGCTGGCTGAGCACGACGCGGCGCTTTGCGAGCTCGATTTGCGCGATCGCCTGCGCCATCGTCTGGGCGATCTGCAGCTTGAGGTCCGCGGCGTTGACGCGAAGCTTCTCGCGGCCGGCGCGCAGCTCGCGCGAGCGACCTTTGACGTCGTCGCGGTGGAGGCTCTGCTCGAACGTCAGCGTGCCCTGCGCGGACAGCGCATCGAACTTGACGAGGTTCTTCCCGGCGCCGCTAAACGTGGTGTCGGTTCCCGTCGGGCCGAACTGCAGCGCGAGGTCGAGGCGGGGCAACAGGCCATTGTCGTTGACCTCGATCTCGATCGTCGAGCCGGCTTCCTGCTTCGCGAGCTGGGCGAGCTCGGGGCTCGCGGCATACGCACGCTCGAGCATCGGCCCGACGGTGTAGCCCTTGTCCTGGGTCTCGAGCTCGGTCGCGACGCGCAGGCCGAGCTCGCCGGCCGTGATCTCCATGCCGACGGCGCGACGCAGCGCGATCGAGCGGTCGAGCACGACGAGCTCGCCGCCGAGCACCTCTTCTTCGCGGGTCGCGATGATCTGCTGGACCGCGGGAATCTCGGCCTTCGCGATCTTGCCGCCGGCCGATCCGATCTCGGTGATACGCAAGCGTTCGCGCGCGAGCGTGAGGCTCTGCTCGGTGATCGCGACCTGGCGCTGCGCGAGCACGAGGTCCCAGTACGCGGCAACGATCTCCTGCACGGTTGACAGCGCGGCGGCGCGGCGGCCGAGCACGGCGACGTCGCGCGAGATGCGCGCGCGCTGCTCGTTCGCGTTGAACATGAAGCCGCCCGCGTTGCGCAGGATCGGCTGGGTCAGCGTGATGCCGATGTCATCGGTCCACGTCTTGGACGTCAGTGCGCTCGTCTCGGTCTTGTCGTAGGCGGTACCGACGTGGAGGCCGACGGTGCCGCCGGTCGGGATCATGCGGGTCAGGTCCGCGGTCAGGCCGAGCCGCTTGCTGCTGCCGATCGCGACGCCGGCGATCACGCCCGAATCGCTCCACGAGCCCGCCAGCTGGCTGGTCAGGACCCAGTCGTGGCGGACCCAGCTCTGCTGGATCCGCGCCTCGGCGATCTCGATATCGAGCTTGGCCGTCTGCAGTGAGGGGGCGAGCCGCACCGCCACCTGGAGCAGGTCGGGCAGCGAGGTCGCCCGGACCGGTCCAGCCCAGGACAGGAGGTTGTTCTCGACGCTCGGCGCCGAGCTGCCAGCATTTTGTGCTGCGGCGTCGTCGAGCGCACGGGTCAGCAGATCCGCGTGCGCGACACCCGAACCGAGCAGCAGCGTGAAGAGTACTGCGCGTAGTCGCATCGAATCGGGCGCATCATGGCATGCACGAAATCGCTGCGCATCGTGCGACCGCATGCGACGCCTGCGACGTTTCCTTGCCGGTGCGTAGATTTACAAAAAGGGCCCGTGTTAGCGTGCGCCTCTAGGGATGGCAGCCACGGTACTTCGTACGTACTGTTTCCTCGACGCGCTCCAGCCGCAGCAGGCGACGTTCATCGGCAAGACCGCGCGCGGATTCTTGCCGGTGCCGTATCAGGCCTCGCTGTGGGTCGAGATCGCGCCCGGTATCGCGATCAACCAAGTCACCGACGCGGCCCTCAAGGCGACGAGCGTGCAGCCGGCCGTCCAGGTCGTCGAGCGCGCCTACGGCCTGCTCGAGGTCCACGCCCACGACAAGGGAGAAGTTCTCTCAGCCGGGGCGACGATCCTCAAGCACCTCGGGGTCGAAGAGAACCAGCGCCTCAAGCCGCGCGTCCTGACGAACCAGATCATCCGCGGCGTCGAGGCCTATCAGACGCAGATCATCAACCGCAGCTCGGCGGGCATGATGGTGCTGCCCGGCCAGTCGCTGTTCATCTTCGAGTGCGAGCCGGCCGGCTACGCCGTGCTTGCTGCGAACGAGGCCGAGAAGGCCGCCCACGTCTACCTGGTCAACGTCACGCCGTACGGCGCGTTCGGCCGCCTCTACATGGCGGGACCAGAAGCAGAGATCGATGCTGCTGCCGCCGCGGCGACCGCGGCGCTCAACGCTGTTACCGGCAAGGAACCCGAGAAGTTCGTCGATCGGTAGATCGAAACCGCTCGCGTAGGAGAACGAGATGGCTGATGCGCTTGGAATGATCGAAGTAAAAGGTTTCGTCGGCATGGTTGAAGCCGCCGATGCGATGGTCAAGGCCGCGAAGGTCGAGCTCGTCGGTTACGAGAAGACTGGTGGCGGTTACGTGACCGCCGTCGTGCGCGGTGACGTTGCTGCCGTCAAGGCGGCGACCGAGGCCGGCCAGCGCGCTGCAGAGCGCGTCGGCGAGGTCGTCTCGGTCCACGTCATCCCGCGCCCGCACGCCAACGTCGACGCGGTGCTGCCGCTCGGCCGCTCCGGTAACGGCCCGACGAAGTAGGCATGGTTCTCGGCAAGGTCATCGGCACGCTCGTCGCGAGTCGCAAAGAGCCAACGCTCGAAGGGCTCAAGCTGCTCGTCGTGCGCGCGTGCGACGTCGACGGATCATTCGCTTCGGCGACCGGCGCGCTCGTGGTCGCGGTGGATGCCGTCGGCGCTGGTATCGGCGAGGTGGTGCTTTACGCTTCTGGCTCCTCGGCGCGCCAAACACAAGTGACGCAGAACCGTCCCGTCGACGCGACGATCATGGCGATCGTCGACGAGGTCGCGGTCGACGGCGAGCGCCGCTACGTGAAGGACTAGCCCGTGGCGATCGGCGGCATCGACGAACGCAAGATCGAAGAGATCGTCGCCAAGGTGCTCGAGCGCCTCGGCGGCAGCATTACGAACGCGCCCGCGCGCGGCGCACCGATCGAGCCGGCAAAGACGAAGGCGAACATTCCGCGCGGCACGAACGGCGTCTACCAGGATGCTGATCAGGCGGTGAAGGCGGCGCGCAAGGCGTTCGAACAGAACGAGCGCACGCCGATCGCGACGCGCGCAAAGATGGTCGAGAACATGCGGCGCGCGGTGCTGGCGAACAACGACGCATTGTCGCGCTACGCGGTGGAAGAGAGTGGCCTCGGTCGCTACGAGGACAAGCTCTCGAAGAACAAGCTGGTCGCCGAGAAGACGCCCGGCTGCGAGATTCTGCGCCCGGTCGCGTACACGGGCGACGACGGCCTGATGCTCACCGAGCGTGCGCCGTATGGCGTGATGCTCGGCATCACTCCGACGACGAATCCGACCGAGACGATCCTCAACAACGCGATCGGCATGGTCGCGGCCGGCAACGCGGTCGTGTTCAACACGCATCCGTCGGCGGCGCAAACCTGTAACTGGTGCGTGCACCTGCTCAACGAGGCGATTCAAGCCGCGGGCGGTCCACGCGACGTGATCACCGCCGTCGAGCGACCGACGATCGAGAGCGCGAATCTCTTGATGAAGCATCCGCTCGTGCGCATCGTCGTCGTGACGGGCGGGCCGGCCGTCGTCAAGCAGGCGATGAACTCGGGCAAGAAGGCGATCTGCGCGGGCCCGGGCAATCCGCCGGCCGTCGTCGACGAGAGCGCGAACCTCGAGAAGGCCGCCGACGCGATCGTGCGCGGTGCGTCACTCGACAACAACATCGTCTGCATCGCCGAGAAGGAAGTCATCGCGGTCGATTCGATCGCCGATGGCCTGATCGCGCAGCTCAAGCGCAAGCCGGTGCTGTGGCTCGATCAGCGCCAGGTCAAAGAGCTGGAAAAAGTCGTGCTCGAAGGCGATCACGTCAACAAGAACTGGATCGGCAAAGACGCCGCGCTGATCGCGAAGCAGATCGGCATCGGCGGTCACGGTCACGACCTGCGCTTGATCATGTGCGAGGTCGACGAGCAGCACCCATTCGTCCAGCACGAGCTGCTGATGCCGGTCATCCCGCTGTTCCGCGTGCGCGACTCGGCGGATGCGATCGCAGCTGCGTTGCGCGTCGAGCACGGCTTTCATCACACCGCGACGATGCACTCGACGAACATCGACCATATGTCGGCGATGGCGCGCGTGTGCAACTGCTCCATCTTCGTCAAGAACGACGCGTCGTACGCGGGCCTCGCGCTCGGCGGCGAAGGCTACACGTCGTTCACGATCGCGAGTCCGACGGGCGAGGGGCTCACCACCGCCGTTCACTTCACGCGCGAGCGGCGCTGCACGCTGAAAGAGGCGTTCAGGTTCGTGTGACGGCGACGCGTGGTCCCGCGCTCGGCGTGCTCGAGGTGTCGACGATCGCGCGCGGCGTGGTGACCGCCGACGCCGGGCTCAAGCGCGCGCCCGCGGTGCTGCTGCACTCGCGCGCGGTGTCGGGCGGCAAGCATCTCGTGTTCTTCGAGGGCGGCGTCGCCGAAGTCGAAGAAGCGATGGGCGCGGGCAGGCTGATCGCGGGCGACCAGCTGCTCGATCGCGTCGAGTTGCCGGCGGCAGACTTCCAGGTGTGGCTGATGCTCGGCGCGCCGATCGAGCCGCTCGATTGGTCCGCGGATGCGGGTGCCGAGGCGGTCGCGATCATCGAGACCAAGACGGTGTGCGCGGCGATCGCGGCGGCCGATGCGGCGTGCAAGGTCGCCGACGTGCTCGTGCGCGATACGCGGTTCGCGGTCGATCTCGCCGGCAAGGCGTACTTCACGTTGACCGGCACGCTCGACGCGATCGAAGCCGCTGCGATCGCGGCGACGAGCGCGGCGAACGATCGGCTCGTCGGCCTCGAGGTCATCGCGCAGCCGGCGCCCGATCTTCGCGGTCGGTTGTTCCGCTGACCAGCGTAACGTCCCGAATTCGCTGGCCCGTTCATGACGGCTGACCAGGCAGGTTTCGCCTGGGTTCGCCGTAAGATAGGAGCGTGTCGCGGGAAGACAAATCTCGGCTGAACAACATGCTCGCGGGCCGTCCGGGGCCAGCCGGTGCTGCCGCGACGCCGGGTAAGGGGTCGAACACCGAGAACCTCGAAGCCGGCAAGCCGCTCGATCCGAGCACGCGCTCGGTGTTCGAATCGTCACTGAGCACGGACCTGTCTGATGTCCGGGTCCACGATGGCGAAGCGGCGAACGCGCAGGCGGGCGATCAGGATGCGCTCGCGTACGCGCAAGGCAACGACATCTTCTTCGCGGCCGGCCAATACGATCCGAACAACGACGAGAAGCGTGGCTTGCTCGCGCACGAAGTCGCGCACGTCGCCCAGCAGAAGGGCGCGCCGGCCGACCGCAATCCGAACTCGACGCGTGCGGGCGATGCCGCCGAGCGCGACGCCGATCAAGCCGCCGCGCGCATGGTTCACGGCGCACCGGCGACAGTCAGCTCGACGCCGCAGCAGATCGCGAAGAAGGGCCCGAACGACAAGAAGCCGACGAAGATTCCGCTCGCGCAAGGCGTGACCGCGAAGTTCACGAAGATCCAGGCCGGCGGCAAACCGACCGCCGCGCCCGACGGCAAAGGCGGGACGATCACGTTCACATCACCGGAGGTCGAGTTCCGCGGCCAGTTCTCGGTGAAGTCCGACAAGGTCGA
>DASUFX010000720.1:0-25711 GCA_036274355.1 Kofleriaceae bacterium
AGACCGCGTCGCCGAGCTCGCTCTTCACGCGCTTGCTCCACTCGACGTTCTGCTCGAACTTGCCGCAGCGCTCGCAACCCGCGAAGTAGTCGCCGCGCCGCAGCCGGTCTCGCAGTGCCTGCCATGCATCGCCGCGCCACAACTCGGACAGCCGCGCGTCGGCGAGCGAGCCGACCTTGACCTCGGTGTTGCAGCAATAGAGCACGTCGAGCGACGCCGTGATCCGCGTGTACACGTAGCCCATGAAGCAGCCGACGTCGGCGATCGGGACGGTCGCTTGCTCGTCCTCGACGCCAGCCGCGAGCTGGGTCTCGAACAGATCGAGGTTCGTCGTGACGCCGAGCTGGGTCGCGAGCGCGTGCGCCTGTGGGATCGCCTCGGCCGCTAGCCAGCGCCGTTGCTCGTCGGTGATCCGGCAGCTCTCGGTGCCGCCCGCGAGGCTCGCGAGCTTGAAGTTGACGCGCTCGGCGCGGAACTGATGCCCGAACCGCACCATGCCGACGAACTCGGGCGCGGTATCGCGGTTGATCACCTGGACGTGACGCACGTTGCTCGTCGTCGAGCCGAGCCGGCGGAGGTACTTGCACAGCGTGAAGAACTCGCGCTCGTCCCAGCCCGGATGAAACGCGGAGTACGCGACCGGCGTCGCGCCGTGGACACCGACGAGGAACTGATCGACGCCAAGATCCGCGAGTCGCTCTATGTCGGCCGCGATCAGGTTCGTCATCACCGTGAGGTGCCAGCCTTCGCGCTTGACGCGCTCGATCATCGCGTAGATGTCTGGGTGGACGAGCGGGTCCCCCATCCCCGACAGGATCATTGCCTTGACCGAGCCGAGCGTGGCGAGATCGGTGACGAGCTCGTCGAATACGGCGCGGTCGATGCGGCGCTTCTTCCACGCGGCCGAGCGCTGCTCGACGAGCAGGGGCGAGTGATCCCAGCACGTGATGCAGGCGGCGTTGCACGCGTTCGTGACGTCGACGTGCACGGTGCGCGGGCCGGTCTGCGGCTTGCCCGCTGCGATCCCCGCGAGGACCCGGTTCTTGCTCACGCCTCGACCTCGTTGGGTAGCGCGCGCAGCACGTCGCCGAGCGACCGCGCGCCGTTGCCTTCGAGATGCGCGAACCTGCGCAGCGCGTCGAACAGATCGGTCTCGCGCTCGAGCCAGATGACAATGGCGGCCGCGATCTCGCCGACGGGCACGCCGCGCTGCAGCGGCAATGCGTTGACGAGCGACACCGCGCCCATCCAATCGGCGAACCGCGCCCATGCGGGGAACAGCACGACGCACGCGTCGACGAGCGCGTCGAGGCCAGCCGCCGGGAACTTGCGCTTGAGGCCGCGCACGATCGCGATTGCGGTATCGATCGGCGCTTGCGCCTGGTCGACCGCGGCGAGGAACTTCTCGACGCGCACGGCCGCCGGCATCCTGCGCCGCGCGGGTGCCGAGATCAGCGCGCCTTCCGCCACGAGCTCGGCGAGCAATGCATCGCGCTCCTTCTGGGCACTCGGCGCATCACCGACGAGCACACTCACCGCTTCGAGTGCTTTGTCACCGCCGAGCCGCTGCGCGCGTGCCCACAGCTCCGGCGTGACCACGCTCTGCGCCATCGCGATGTCGGCGGCAGGTAGCACGGTCGACAGGATCTCCGCGGCCGCTGCACGCGCCCCGTTGTGCGGTACGAGCGCGCGAGCCGCTGCCGGATCGCCCGGCGATTCGAGCAGGTCGGGCACCTCGTCGATCGAATTCGCGAGCCGCGCCGCACCGGCAGCCGCGGCCGCCTTCGCGCGGCCATCTTGATCGTCGGCGATCCGGGGTTGCGGCAGGAACACCGTCGGCACGCCGGCGAACATCAGCTCGGTCACGCTGTTGTAGCCGCCGGCGGATACGGCCGCATCGACGCCTTGCATCAGCTCGAGCGGCACGTAGCGATCCATCCACGTGATGTGCGGACCGCGCCGCTCGGGTCCGATGTAGAGCGGACCGGCACCGACCACGACGTGCCAGCCCCGCGCGACGAGCTTGTCGGTCAGCACGGGAAGTACGCGTGCCGCTGCTTCGTCACCGCCGCCACCGAGCGTCACGTAGACCGCGCGGTCGCACGACACACCGAGCGCGCTGCGCGCCTCCGCACGCGGCATCAGCTCTTCGCGCTCGCGGAGCAGGATCGGCCCGACACCGCGCTCGTCGGGCACGATCGCCTTCTGATACAGCGGTAACAATGCGCGATAGCCGTCGTCGGCCGCAATCTCGTCCTTGACCGCACGCGCGACCAGCACGCGGGTCGGCACGGTCTCGAGCACGGGCAAGAGCTCGCCGAAGCTGCCGCCCGGGAACGTATCGACGACGAGCACGTCGGGCGAAAGGCCCGCGATCGCGTTCATCACCCACTGGCGCCCGACGGCGAGCCAGCGCGTCGGATCGATCGCGGCGTCGCGCATCATTGCCTTCGACGGCAGCTTGAACGCCGGGATGCCTTCGCGTCGTGCAAGCGTGTCCGCCTCCGACGTCGTGAGCACCCAGCACTCGGTGTTGACGCCAAGCAGCGCGCCGTAGCGACGCACCCAGCGCAGGATCGAGAGCTGGCGCACGAGATGGCCGAGCCCGCGGCCGTTGATCGCGTAGCTGACGATACGCAGTCGCTTCACGACAGAATCCCTCCTCCGGTCTCGGCATCACTCGCGACGAATGCCCGCGCGACGTCTTCGCTGCGATCCGGCGCCATGTCGACGAAGTCCGGATCGGTGACGACGTTGAAGCTCGGATTGCGCTGGTAATACTCGTAATAGTGGGGCGCGTAGCGCGGCGGCGCCGACTCCATGAAGTACCACCACCACAGATACGGATCGTTGCGCAGATCGAAGCCAGCGTAGTTCTGGTTCGCCATCAACGTGTCGACGCGGCGCTCGAGCTTGTCGATCTGCGTCCGCATGTTCTGCGACTTCTCGGCGAAGCCATCGTTGACCATGTCGTTCGAGAAGCTCGAGTACGCGTACTTCGGTCGCGAGAACTTGTTGAACTTCGAATACGCCTTGTACTGGCGTTGCTCGAGCTGCTGGATCGTTTGCGGCACGCCCGACTGCGCCATATCGACGAGGATCGAGCGCTTTGCGGTGATGCCGGCGATCTTGCGCACGCCCATCTGCACGCCGCGCAGGATCTCCGGCTTGTCCTGCGCCCACTGCTCGAGCAGCGCCGCGTCCGCGTTCATCAGATGCTCGCCAAGGAACTCCTGCGCCTCGGTCAGGTAAATCTCGTCGAGCCGCGCCAGCCGATCCGCCATCTGATCGTGCTGCTGCACGAGCTCGTGGATCGCGGTGATCTCCTTGTCGAGCCGACCGACCTCGCCGCGCATGAAGTTTCGCGGCTCGGCGACCTTGTTGTAGGCAGGAATGACGTCGTCGCCGAAATCCTTCATGCCGAGCTCGCGGCAGATCTTGTCGCCCGCCGCCCAGTGCTTCCAGTAGGTCGCGTGCCACCACTTCTCCTGGAACTGCGGCGTGTCATAGCCGACCGCGATCAGCTCGGCGAAGTCTTGCAGCGACTCGAACCGGTCGCACTCCGCCTGCAACGGCGCGAGCGTCTCCTTGTTCTGATTGAGCTCCTGCGTGAGCGTGCCGTCGGGACCGGCGAGCACGTCCCGCTTCTGGTAGCGCTCGTCGGCTTCGAGCTTGCCGATGCTCGACTGCAGCACCTTGCGCTCCTGCTCGCGCGCGACCCGCGGATCGCGGCGCAAGAAGCCCTGAAAGCCTGTGAGCTGCGCGACGAATTCGAGGTTCGTGTCGTCGAGCGTCTTCAAGTAGACACTCGCGAGCTCGCGACGCGCCTCGAGCAGCTGATTGCTCAGCTCCTGATCGCGCGCCTTGAACGTATCGAGCAGCCGCTTGTGCTGAGCGATGAGCCCAGCCAGCGTGCTCGCCTGGTCCTTGTAATGATCGGCTACCTGTTGCCCCGAAACCGACATTCGCCGCGTAGTTTCGCCACGCGCGGCATCGCTCGTCTACGACTTGGGCGGGATTTGCAGCCGATGATGCGTCGCGCCGATGCAGGTATCCATCACGACCGTGAGCCCGCCCTTGAGCGCGCGAAGAGCCGCCTCCTCGCTCGCGATGCCGAGCTGCAACCACAGCGCCTTCGCGCCAAGCTTGACCGCGTCCTCGGCAATCGGCGGCGCGTCCTCCGACTTGCGGAACACGTCGACGATGTCGACCGGCTCCTTGATATCGGAGAGCTGCTTCACCGCGGGCTGACCGAGCACCTCGGCCTCGTTCGGATTCACCGGAATCATGTGATAGCCGGCGTTCAGTAGCTGCTTGAAGATGCGGTGGGACGGCTTCTGCGGGTTGTTCGACGCGCCGACCATCGCGATCGTCTTCGCATGGATCAATACGCGGCGCAGCTCGTCGTCGCTCGGCACGTGATAGCTGAGCGCGAAACGGGGATCGTCGTCGGGCGCGGGAATGAACTCCACGTTGTCCTCGGCAATCTTTGGGAACTTGTCCTCGCGCCACGCGTGCGCGGCCTCGATGATCCGATCCGGCGAGCTCGACACGAAGTTCCACCAGATGTACCGAGGACCGTCGAGCGGCTCGCCGCCGAGCAGTAATAGCCGCGCCGGACCGTCGGCTTCGAGCACCGGATCTGCGTTCGCCGCGAACAGCGCCATCTTGTGCGGCTCGATGCGCTGGCCATCGGCGAGCAGTGCGCCGTCGACGACGTAGACCGCGCGCTCGCGATACCCCGCCGGCAACGCGACCCGGCCGCCTGGCTCGAGCGCGACGTCGACGTAGAACATCGGCCAAAACGTCTCGACCGGTGACGCCGTTCCGAACGCATTGCCGATCAGCACGCGCGCCTTCATGCCGGTCTCGTCGACAATCGGCAGCGTTGGCGCAGGATAGTGCTTGAACGACGGCGCGCTCTCTTCTTTCTCGCGCGGCAAGCCGACCCACAGCTGGATGCCGTGGTGTGGCCGCACCTCCGCACCCGGCGGCGTGCGCTCGCTGTGCACGATGCCGTGGCCAGCGCTCATCCAGTTGATCGCGCCGGGTGTGATCAGCTGCTTCGAGCCGAGGCTGTCGCGATGCATGACCTCGCCTTCGAACAGGTACGTGACCGTGCCGAGGTTGACGTGCGGATGCGGACGTACCGCCAGCTCGCCGACCTCGGCGCGGATCATGTGATCGAAGAACACGAACGGGCCGACGAAGCGCCGGCCGACGGTCGGCAGCACGCGGCCGACGGCAAAGCCGCCCAGGTCGCGCGTGCGTGCCGTAATGATGCGTTCGATAGAAGTGCTCATCCCACTCTCGCAGTGCGCGTGATCTCACCCATCCGCCCGCTCTGATAGTCGTGGACCGCTTCAATGAGCTCGCGCTCGGAGGTCATGACAAATGGACCGTAGCGCGCCACCGGCTCGCGATGCGGGACTCCCGCCAGCAATAGCAAGCGTCCACGCTGTGCGCCGCCGCGCAGCCGCACTGCATCGCCGTCCCCGAGGATCGCCATCTGCCCGTCGCGGACCTCGCGGCCCTCGATCTCGATCGCGCCCTCGAACACGTACGCGAGCACCTGCTGGTCCTTGCTGATGTCGATCGTGACGTCAGCGCCCGGCTCCAGCGTCCAGTCCTGGAACACGATCGGCGTGTGCGTCTCGATGGCCGCGTTCACGCCGAGCGCTGCACCCGCGATGATCTTTGCGCGTGCGAGCGCGTCGGCAGTCTTCGCCTCCGGGATCTTCGCGGCCGGTAGCTCTTGATAGCGCGGCGTCGTCAGCTTGAGCTTGCGCGGCAGGTTGACCCAGATCTGGAAGCCGTGGACGCGGCCACCCTTCTCGAGCAGCTCGCGTGGCGGCATCTCGGAATGGATGATTCCGCCACCGGCCGTCATCCATTGCACGTCACCGGCGTTGATCACGCCGCGATGACCTGCAGAATCCTCGTGCTCGACCGCACCTTCGAGGATGTACGAGACCGTCTCGAACCCGCGATGCGGATGATCGGGAGCCCCGACCGCTTCGCCGGGTCCGTACGTCACCGGACCTAGCTCGTCGATGAGGAGAAATGGATCGACCAGCTCGAGCCCCATCGTGGGGACCGGCCGGCGCACGACAAATCCGGCGCCCTCGCGCTGGCGATGCGCCGTCACCAATTGTTTCACGTTGCGGTTCATGGGCAGAACTTGGTTACTGCCGGTAACCGGGTCAAGACAGGCACAACCGTGTGCCTACCGGGCGGGCGAGACGCTCTGTCTCACGCGCCCTGGATCAGGCCAATGTAATTTCCGAACGGGTCCGAGACGATCGAGACCTGGAGGTCGACACCGACGGAATGCGGCAATTCGATCGAGCGCGCGCCGATCGTGGTCAGGTGCTGCCAGGCCGCGTTGATGTCCTCGACGCGCCAGTAGCCGATCACGCCGCTGCCGCCCGGCGGTCGCTTCGACGTGTCGGGATCGAGCCCGAGCTCGTGGCCGTCGACGTCGAAGCCGACGTAGTACGGCTCGTCGAAATACGGATCCTTGCCGAGCGCCTGGCTGTAGAACTCCTTCGCAAGCGGCAGGTCGTGAACCTGATAGATGCACGTGCGGAGGCTGCGCAGATACGGCCCGACCGGCGCCGCGGCGGTCTTCTTGGCCGGCTTCTTCGCGGCAGTCTTCGCAGCGGCCTTGGACTTCGACAACGAACGCCCTGCGGGCTTGGCCTTCGCGGGCTTTTTCGACGCGGACTTCTTCGCTGCGGGCTTTGCTTTCGCTTTTGCCTTCGCCATGAACGTCCTCACTTCGCTGCGGCAAACGCGCGGTCGAGATCGGCCTGCAAATCGGCGAGATCCTCGATACCGACCGACAGCCGAATAAAGCCGTCGACGATGCCGAGCTTCTTGCGATTCTCGGGCGGCACGCTCGCGTGCGTCATGATCGCCGGGTGCTCGATCAGTGACTCGACGCCGCCGAGCGACTCGGCGAGCGTGAACAGCTTGCACGTCGACAAGAAGCGGCGCGCGTGATCGAGGTTGCCCTCGAGCACGAAGCTGATCATGCCGCCGAAGCCACGCTGCTGCTTCTTCGCGAGCGCGTGCTGCGGATGCGACTCGAGGCCGGGATAGATCACGCGCTCGACCTGCGGATGCTTGTCGAGCCACGCGGCGAGCTGCCGCGCGTTCTGCTCGTGACGATCCATGCGCACGTGCAGCGTCTTGGTGCCGCGGAGCACCATGAAGCTGTCCATCGGCGAGATCACCGCGCCGACTGCGTTCTGCAAGAACGCCACGCGATCGCGCAGCGCTTGGTCCTTGAAGATCAGCGCGCCGCCGACGACATCGGAGTGACCGTTCAGGTACTTCGTCATCGAGTGCGCGACGACATCCGCGCCGAGCTCGAGCGGCCGCTGAAAGTACGGCGTCATGAACGTGTTGTCGACGGCGAGCATGAGGCCCTTCGCCTTGCACACCACGGCGACGGCCGCGATGTCGACGAGCTTGAGCATCGGGTTCGTCGGCGTCTCGATCCAGACGAGCTTCGTGTTTGGCTTGATTGCCGCCTCGACCGCCGCGGCGCCGCCGAGCGGATCGACGTACGTGAATTCGAAGCCGAGCCGGCGGAACACCTTGTCGAACAGCCGGAACGTGCCGCCGTAGAGATCGTCGCACGCGATCACGTGGGTGCCGGCGTCGAACGCGTCGAGCAGCGTTGCGGTTGCCGCGAGACCTGACGCGAAGCACAGTCCGCCAACGCCACCTTCGAGCGACGCGAGATTCGCTTCGAGCGCGTAGCGCGTGCGGTTATGCGTGCGCGAGTACTCGTAGCCCTTGTGCTCGCCGGGCGCGGTCTGCGCGTAGGTGGACGTGTAATAGATCGGCGTCATCACTGCGCCAGTCACCGGATCGGGTTCTTGTCCGGCGTGGATCGCGCGTGTGCCGAAGCCTTCGCTCTTCGTCATTCGAATTGGAACCCTTTCGGATCCTTCTCCATGATCCGCTCCATCGCCGCCTCTTCGAGAAGATCGATCATTCGCTGACCGCCGTACTTCTTCATCAGCTTGTCGTCGTACTCGTCCGCGATGAGCGCGACATCGCGCAACGTTGCCATCAGCTCTTCGGGATCGAGTGTCGTGCCACCGAGGATCGTGTGGGTGAACAGCACGGTCTGCTCGCCCGGCTCCCAGGCGAACGCGCCGAAGCGGAGGTGGGCATTGAGCTCGAGCAGCTGCTTCGCGAGTGGTCCGTCCACATTGACGCCCTTCACGAGCTGTGACGTGCACCGCACCATCGCCTTGTTGTCGCCCCACGGCACCACGCTGATCATCACGTAGGCCGAACCCTGCTTGATGACGTAAAGAGAGTCATCGATCTTCCGGTAGGCCGGGCTGTCCTGGAGTGTGCGCTCGATCAAAAGCGCGGTGGCAACTTCAGCGGGGTTCATGAAGCGTTGTTAACACGGGACGCCGTGCGATACTCGGAGACGTGCGTCGGGTCGCGCTCGCGTTATTGATCACCGCCAGCACAGCTGCGCGCGCACAGACGCCGTATCCGGTGCCGGTGCCGCCCGAGGAGCTCCCGCCGTCACCGCCGCCAGCGCCACCGCCGGATCCACGGCCGACACCGGTGCCGCTCGGGCCCGACAACAAGCCGATCGAACAGCAGCCGCAGCAACCGGCGCCGCAGCAACCGCAACAGCCGCCTCAGCAGCAGCCAACTCAGCAACAACCGCAGCCGCAGCAGCCACAGCCGCAGCCGCCGCAGCCGCAGCCGCCGCAGCCGCAGCCGCCACAGCAACCGCAGCCGCAACCGACGCCGCCGCCGCCCGATCTGAAGATCGAGCAGAAGCTCGAGCCGAACGAGACCCTACCGACGGCCGCGGACCTCACTGCATCCCTCACGATCAAGAAGATCGTCGTCGAGGACAACACCAAGACCACGTCCGATACGGTCGAGGTGCTCGCGGGCATCGAGACCGGCGACAGCTGGAACGCCAGCATGGTCGACGTCGTCAAGACGCGCCTGGTGTCGAGCGGCCTGTTCAAGGACGTCGAGGTGTACTGGACGCGCATCCCGGAAGGTGTGGTGGTCCACATCCTCGCGAAGGACAAGCACTCGTGGGTGATCGCGCCGGCGTTCTACAACCAGCCGACGAACGTCGGCGGCGGCATTGGGTTTGGCGAGAACAACCTGTTCGGCCAGAACCAGAAGCTACTGCTCTACGGTCAGATCGCGACCGGTGACTCGTTCTTCATCGGTGCGTGGGTCATTCCGTCGATCGGCGGCACACGCTTCTACTCGCAGCTCGATACGTATCTGAAGAGCGGCCGCAACATCGAGTACACCGCGCCCGACAGCTGGCTCGTCGAGAAGGACGAGATCCGCCCGATCCGCGAGTCGCGCATTCACTACCTGAACTTCGGCGTGAAGCTCGGCATCGAGCTGTGGCGCGGCGTCAAGGTCGACACCCGCCTGCGCGCGGCCTCCGTCAGTTACCAGGATGTCCACCTCTCCGACGGCGCGACGATGGCCGACATCAAGCCGGGCCCCGATCCGATGGTCGTGCCCGCTCCAGGCATGGAAGGCACCGACGTCTCGAACGAGTGGTCCTTCACGATCGATCGCCGCGCGAACTGGTACGGCGTGCAGGAGGGCAGGAAGTACACGGTGTCGTACGAGCACGCGACGCCATCGCTCGGCTCGGACTTCCGCTACTGGCTCGCGAGCTTCAGCGCATTTCGCGCGTACAAGGTGCTCGACCGCCACAACTTGATCCTCAAAGGAGCCGTCAACTACGGCCACAATTTGCCGTTCCAGCAGGAGTTCCAGACCGGCGGCACGTCGATGCGTGGCTGGCTGAACAACGAGTTCCGCGGCGACTTCCGAACGCTCGCGAACCTCGAGTACTCGGTGCCGATGTTCACGATCCACGGGTTCTCGGTGCGGGGCCTCGCGTTTTGGGACTCGGCCTACACGACGTTCATCAACACCACGGACAACGAGACGGACGGCGTCCGCAACTATCTGCCGAATTCAGAGGTGCGCGGACTCGACGGATTCAAGAATTCAGTGGGCGTCGGTACGCGTTTCTACCTGCGACAGATCGTGCTGCCACTGCTGGGCCTCGATTTTGGGTATGGTCTCGAAGCCCGTGACGTCCAAATCTATCTGGCGATCGGCCTTACTGATTAGCGCAGCGGTTGGGTGCACGAGCGGCCCGCGCGCGACTGCGCCCGCCGCGACTGCAGACGTTGCGGATGTCGTGCTGCTGCACGGCGACGTGTTCACCCCGACCGGCCACAAGTCTGCGGTTGCGGTTCGCGGCGGAGACATCGTCGCGTACGACGACGCGGAGAAGTGGATCGGCGGCAAGACGCGCGTCCTCGACCTCGCCGGCAAGAGCGTGATCGTCGGGCTCACCGACGCGCACTGCCATCTCTACGGGCTCGGCGTCGACATGGAGAACGTGTCGGTGCGCGCGCTCGGCAGCGAGGCAGAGGTGGTCAAGGTGATCTCCGACGCCGCGAAGACGCGGCCTGCGAGCGAGTGGTTGATCGGCCGCGGCTGGGATCAGAATCGCTGGGCCGGTCAGCAATTTCCGACCAAGGCGACGCTCGATGCTGCAGTCAGCGATCGCCCGGTGTTGCTCCGTCGCATCGATGGTCACGCAATCTGGGTGAACAGCCGTGCGCTCGCCGAGGCAGCCATCACGAAGGCGACGAAGGATCCGGCCGGCGGCAAGATCGTGCGCGACGCGAACGGCGAACCGACCGGCGTGCTCATCGACAACGCGACCGATCTCGTCGATGCGAAAGTGCCGGCTGCAACCGCCGACGTGCGCGAGCGCCGCATTCTCGCCGCCGCGAAGGTGGCCACCGAGCTCGGCTTTACCGCGGTCCACGAGATGGGCATCGAGGACGCGACCGCCGACGTCTATCGCAAGCTCGCCGCGGCAAACCAGCTGCCGCTCCGCGTCTACGCATATCTCGCCGGCGACGCCGCGCATGCCGACGAGCTGCGCAAGCGTCCGCCCGCGCCAGCGACCGGCCGGTTCGTGATGCGCGGCGTGAAGTACTTTGTCGACGGTGCGCTCGGCTCGCGCGGTGCGCGGCTCTACGAGGAGTACGACGATGACAAGGCCAACCTCGGTCTGTGGGTCACCGAGCCGAAGCAGCTCGCCGCTGCCGTCGACGCGTCGGTCGCGGGTGGCTGGCAGACGGCGATCCACGCGATCGGCGACGCCGGCATTGGCGCCGTGCTCGATGCGTATCTCGCCGCGCAGGCGAAGCATCCCGGCGACCATCGGCTGCGCGTCGAGCACACGCAGGTGATCGCGATGAAGGACGTGCCGCGCATGGTGCAAGCGCACGCCGTCGCATCGATGCAACCGACGCACGCGACGAGCGACATGCCGTGGGCAGAAGCGCGCGTCGGTAAGCAGCGCATCAAGGGCGCGTACGCGTGGCGCACGATGCTGAACGAGAAGATTCCGCTCGCGTTCGGATCCGACTTTCCCGTCGAGGAAGTCAATCCGTTGCTCGGCCTCGACTCGGCGGTCAATCGCGGCAACTGGTACCCGGAGCAAAAGCTGACGCTCGACGAAGCAGTCGCCGCGTTCACGACCGGCGCTGCCTACGCGGTTCATGAAGAAGCGCAAGCCGGGCGCCGCGCCGACCTCACCGTCTTCGACGCGAAGCTGACGCCGACGGATCTGCCGAAGCGCAACGTGCTGATGACGATGGTCGGTGGTGAGATCGTGTTCGAACGGCAAGGCGCACTCGCGGAGGCCACGGGGCGCTGATGCGGTTCTGTCCGTTCTGCAGCGCCGAGAACGCCGACGAGTCGGCGGTGTGCTCGGCGTGCGGCCGGCGATTGCCGCCGCTGCCGCCTCGGCGTGCGGGCAGCAAGGGACCACCGACGGGCGTGCAGTTGCCGCCGCGTGCGAGCTCGCCGCCGCCGCCGCGCAAGCCGACGACGCTGCCGCCGCCGATTCCGTCCGCTGGTGTGCCGACCGAGACGGCGTTCCGCGACAGCGCGCCCGCATTGCCGCCGCCACCACCGTCGTTCGAGGATCAAGCGACCGAGGTCGCGGCCGAGCTGCGCAACGCGATCGATCCGGGGCCCGCGGCGCAGCGTCGTGAAGCGCCGCCGATCGAGGCGCCCACCGCGGGCGCACCGGCGCGCCGCAAGAGCGATTCGAAGGCGCCACCGCTCCCGCCGACCATGGCGCGTTCTGGTGGTTCCGGTGCGATCGGTACGCCAACGCCGACGCCGGTGAGAGGTCCGGGCTCCGGATCGCTGCCAGCGTCGGTCGCCGAGCGCGCCGGCTCACACCACGACACCACGTACGAACGCTCGAAGTCGCCGGCATCTCCGCTCGAGCGTTCGAAGTCGCCGTCGCAACCGCCGCCCTTCGATCGCTCGAAGTCGCCATCGCAGCCGCCGCCGTTCGATCGCGCGAAGACGCCGTCGCGACCGCCGCTCCCGCGTCCGGGATCGAGTGGATTCGGGGGCGGAGAGACCATGGTCTCGCCTCCGCCGTCGTTCGAGACCGAGCCCGCCGCATCGGCGTATCCGCTGCAAGTCGCAGCGAATCGGCTGCGTGCATCCGAGATCGAGCCACCGCCGACTCGCATCCAACGCTCCGATGCGACGGACCGGCCGTTCACGCCGCAGAAGGTCAACGCGGTGCCCGAGATTCCCGAGCCCGGCCTCGTCAACGCGGCGCGGTATGCGTATCAGTTCGCGCTCGCGCGCTGGCAACGGCGCGGCGCGATCAAGACCCTCGGGATCGAAATCAAGCAAGACACCGAGGCACTCGACCAGGTCCTCGGTGCGCTCGGTCGTGCGGCACGCGGTGCCCGCGTCGAAGGGCGCGTGTTCTCGGCCGAGAATGCCGCGATCTCGGCGGCGGAGGAGCGCGTCGGATCGCTGCAAAAAGAATCCGGCGACGTCGAGGGCCGCAAGGCCGAGGAGAACTCCAAGTTCGTCGACGTCGAACGCGAACGAAACACGAAGCTCGTCGAGGCCGAGCGTCAGGTCGAGGAAGCGCAGCGCGAGCTCCAGCACCTCGAAGCCCAGCGCCGGAGCCTGCGCGACAAGCGTAAGGAGCTCGACCGCCGCCAGAAGGCGTACCTCAAGAACGCCGACGATCATGATCGTCAGGCGGGAGCGGCACCGCTCGGCGACCAGCGCCAGGAGTTACGCCGCGCGGCCGAGGGCCATCGCAAGGAGGCCGCGGCACTCGAGCCCGACAAACAGGACATTGATCGAAGGATCACTGCCCTCGAGCGGCCGATCAGCGAGGCCACCGCGAAGCTCGACGCCGCCAAGGCCGAGCTGGACGCCTCCAAGCGCAGCCTGAACGATGTCCGCGAAGGTCACACCCACCGACTGGCGGAGCTCGATGCCGAGCAAAAGCGAAAGGCCCGCGAAGTCGCCCTCGCCGAAGCCGAAATCCAGCGCCGGCTCGTCACGCTCGGCACGCTCGTGAATTTGAACCGCATCGAGGACCCTCAGTTCGCCGAGCTGTACCAGCGTATCGATCGGCTCCGCGGCGCTATCACGGCCCGCACGACCGAGATCGAGAAACTGACCGCTGAGCGCGAAGCGTACGACCGGGGCACACTCGTGCGTGGAGTCGCGACGATCGGGGGTGCATTTGTTGCACTCATTGCCCTGATCGTCATCCTGCGCGCGGTCCTGTAGTACGCTTAATTCTCACCCGTGCCGAAGGTTCTCGTTTCGAACAACAGCGAGTTGTTGCGGCACTTCACCGCAGCGCCGTTCCAACGGCTCGGCTTGCAGTTGCTCGTGGCAGAGACCGCGACCGAAGCGACGGCGATGTTCATGAAAGAAGAGCCGCCGCTCGTCGTGCTCGATGCCGAGACGGAAGGCTTTTCGATCGCGAAGAAGTGCAAGGCTCACAATCCGGGCACGCGCGTGATTCTGGTTGCGGGCAAGCGTCTCAACGGCGATCAGATGCGCGAGGTCTCCGCGAGCGGTTGCGACGAGCTGTTGATCGCGCCGATGACGGCGGACGAGCTCCACGACGTCATCGCGATCCAACTCGGCGAGCCGCGCCCCGGCACCGAAGCGTTCGCGGTCACCGTTCAGCTCGGCGGCAAGAAGGTCGACGCGACCGTCTCGAACCTCTCCATCGATGGCGTGCGCGTCGTCGTTCTCGAGCCAGTGAGCGAAGGACAGGCCGTCGAAGTCACGATCACGCCCGATGGCGAGTCACCGATCGCGATCAAGGGCACCGCCGTGTGGGCGCAACCGCGCGACAGCAAGACCGTCGTTGGCGTCGCCTTCAACGAGCTCGACGCCAAAGCGAAGACGATGCTCGCGAAGCTCACGCAGTGGCAGGTCGTCAAAGACGGCGAGCGCACGCGCGTCGTGTTGCGCGGCGACTTCACCGAGGCGACGCGCTTCGACGAGCTTCTCCCGGCGATGGTCGGCCGCATCGTGTTCGACATGGCGCAGGTCACGTACATGAACTCGCTCGGCGTTCGCGCGTGGTGCGAATTTCTGCGCGAGGCCCGCATTCAGGGTTACGAGTTCCACGCATGCTCGATCCCGTTCGTGCTGCAGGCCTCGATGGTGCGTGACGTGATCGGTCGCGGCACGGTGACCTCGTTCTTCGCGCCGTTCCACTGCATCAGCTGCGATCACCAGGAAGAGCGCTTGCTGCAGTCGGCGGCGATCCTCGCCTCCAACCTCGAACCGCCCGTGTTCAAGTGCCCGAACTGCGGCGGCGCGCTCGAGTTCGACGACTTGCCCGAGCGCTACTTCGCGTTCCTCGCAGACAACGCGGCCGAGTAGCGCGCTTCTATATGTGCCCGTCGGCGCGTTCGCGCCGGGCGGTAGGAACGCGGTACGCTAGGCGTCATGCGCAAGCTGTTCGTGCGGTCGCTGGTGATCGCATTCGTGGCATTTGCGCTGCTGTTCGGTGGCGAGTTTCTGCTCGAGTGGCGGCGTGCTGGGTTCCCCGTCTGGGGTGCGCAGAGCTGGGTTGGCTTCAACAACGCCAAGCTCGTCGACATGCTCAGCCCGATGGCGCGCGCCTACAACAACGTGCTCGCGATGCTGATCGCGACCATCGGTCTCGCGATCCCGCTCACGGCGAACATGCACACGCCGAAGCTGATCGAGATGTTCTTGAAGGACCGCGTCAACCGCTGGGTCCTGTCGTTCATCGCGCTCGGCGCCGCGCACGTGCTGTGGGTCGAGTACATGATCGGTCCGCAGTTCGCGCCGACGTGGGCGATCACCGTTGCGATCTGGCTCGCGATCGCCGGTTGGGTCGTCCTGTTGCCTTACTTCTTCTACGTCGTTCGGTTCGTCGATCCGTCGCGCTTGCTCGTCCGTCTGCGTGACGGCACGACGTTCGTCGTGGGGAAGGTCGCCGATCGCGAGTTCGACCCCTACGAGGCACAGCTGGATGTCTCGACGCGCATAAACCAGCTCGGCACCATCATCATCAAGTCGCTCGATCGGAACGATCGCGACGTTGCGGCCGAAGGCACGTGGGCGATCAAGCGTCTGCTCGACGACTACGACAAGCACAAGTCGCGCATGCCGAAGGAGTGGTTCAAGGTCGACCGCGCCGACTTCGTCGGTCTCTCCGACGAGGCTCTCGAGATGTTGAGCGAGAACCGCACGTGGTTCGAGATGAAGTGCTTGCAACAGATCGAGCACGGCTTCTTGCGCGCGCTGCACGGCGCGAACGATACGGTGTCGACGTTCTCCGACGCGACGCGCGTGATCGCCTGCCGCGCCGATGCGCATCATGACGAGCAAGCGCTGCGCCTGTGCATCCGCTTCTTCAACAACTACCTGCGCGAAGCGATCAAGGCTCGCAACCTACGCGCGGTGTACGACGTGTTTCATCAGTACCGCCGCCTCGGTCGCGATCTTGTCGATCGCCCCGAGCTGCTACGCGAGATCGGCAACCACTTCGCGTACTACGCGGTGATGGCGCGCACGTACGGCATGTTGTTCGCGCCGCAGCTCGCGCTGTTCGATCTCGGCTACGTCACGCGTCGCGCCTACGAACGCGCGTCGCCGGCGGCGCCCGACTTGCTCAAGACCGTGCTCGCGCTGCCGCATCGCACCGGCAACGATCTGCACACGATGGCAGTGAAGGCGAAGTTGATCCTCGGTGGGTTCTTCGTCGAAAACCGGCTCGAGGCCGAAGCCGATCTCGTGCGCAAGAACTTGAACGACGTCGACTCGGTCAGCGTCGAGCGCGCGGAAGCGGAGCTACTCGCCGCCGAGCGCTCGTTCTTCGAGGTCACCGATCGCCAGCTGAACCTCGAGTGGGTACCGCCGGAGCGCCGCGAACCACTCAAGCAGTTCTGCAATTCGCTCCACAACGGCGCCTAACGCACTCTACGCAGCTCGCGTGGCACGACGCATGTAGCCGCCCTGGGCCATGCGCGTTGTCGAAGTTGTCATCGCAGCGGTGCTGGCGAGCGCTTGTGCGCCGCATACGCAGTACGCCGCGAGCGCCTTGAGCGATTCCAACTCGGAGCACATGGGCATCTGCGATGTAGTCGAGCAATGCTCCGTAGGTGGACGAGGCTCGAACCTGGGGCTCGCCATTGCCGTCGGTAGTGCGGTTGCCGGCGTACTTACCCTCGCGCTCGTGCGCCACATCGCCCTGGATTTTCGTTCGCCGCAGCGGAGTGTGACGGCGGCGCCGAAGCGTAACTAGAGCTTCACAGGCGGCTTCGCCGTAGGTTCGTTCGTCGTCGGTTTCTTCTCGACCTTGAGCGAGCCCGTTTGCGACGCCCACATGAAGTAGCCGACCGTAGCGAGCGCGATGATCGCGACGATCAGGATCGCGTTGAACGGGACGCGATCGCCAAACGTCTTGCGACCGAAGAAGCGACCCGCTGAACGCTTGTGGATCGTATCGGTGACATCGTTCGTGAACGATGCCGGCGCGGGTACTGGCCGCGCCTTCTGCATCCCCGACATGAACTTCTCGTTCTCGATCATGTCGTCGTGCGTCTGCTTCCAAACTGGATCGGTCTCGATCTTCTTCGCGACCTCGGCACGCTCCGCCGCAGTGAGCTTGCCATCGACGTAGTCGGAAACCTTCGCCACGATTTCGTCGTCGATATCTTCGTCTGCTTCACTCATGTTGGTCACCCAGGTGGCGTTGCAGCTTCTTGCGCAGCACGAGCCGCGCGCGGTGGAGGCGTGACTTCACCGTACCGTCGGGTAGCTCGGTGATCGCGCAGATTTCCTCGATCGACATGTCCTCGACGTCGCGTAGGACAACGACGATGCGCTGATCTTCGTCGAGGCTTGCGATCGCTTCTCGCATCAGCTTCTCGGCTTGTGCGCTCTCGAGCGCCTTGTGCGGCGACGATGGCAGCGGCGCACCGATCGAGCCGTTGATGCCGGGGCCGTGCGTGCTCTCGTCGATCTCTTCCTGATCACGATTGTGGCGGCGCGCGAGGTACTTGATCCGGTTCTTGCAGTGGTTGACGGCGATCCGATAGAGCCACGTCGAGAACTTCGCTTCCTCGCGATACTGCTCGATCGACTTGAACACCGAGATGAAGACTTCCTGGGCCACGTCCTCCGCTTCGGCCCGGTTGCCGAGCATGCGGAACGTGATGTTGAAGACCTTGTCCCGGTGCTGTTCCACGAGGTGCCGGAACGCGCGCTCGTCGCGATCCAGTAGCCGTCGGAGCAGCGCCGGATCGAGGTCAGACATGGGCCGCAGTGAGCATAACCGTGTGAATCAATAGACACCCTAGGCCTGACTCTGGTTTCGCTCCCGGTACCCGACCGGTTGGCCGGCGCCCATTTCGGACCTGGTGCCATTTCGAGCGGTTTTGGCGCTCCCGGAGCCGCGCGCTTTCTCAATAGCTTTTCGTTCAAATGGGCTGTAACTTGCCCATTGCCACGGTTCGTCGGTCTGCAGGCTGCTCGCATGTTCGCGTTTGGCTAGGTCCCGGTGCTCAGTGGGCAAGATTCCGAAACCCGCTTTCGAGCACAAACGGCCCCTCGTGGGGCGGGTCTAGCTACTCATAGGGCCAGTTCGAGCAAGCTGATGAACACTCGTCTGTACGTTGGAAACCTTTCGTTCAACACGACCGCCGACGGCGTCCGCACTGCCTTCCAGCAGTTCGGCAACGTCAGTGACGTCCACCTCGTGACCGATCGCGAAACGGGCCGCAGCCGCGGCTTCGCGTTCGTCACGATGGGCACCACCGAAGAAGCGGCCAAGGCGATCGAGGGCATGGATGGCAAGACCCTCGATGGTCGCCCGCTTCGCGTCAACGAAGCCGAGCAGCGCCAGGCGCGCGGCGGCGGCGGCGGCGGCGGTGGCTTCCGCGGCGGCGGCGGCGGTGGCCGTGGCGGCTACGGCGGCGGCCGTGGCGGCGATGACTACGGCGGCGGTGGCGGCGGTGGCGGCGGCGACTGGGGCGGCGGCGGTGATGACCGCGGCGGCCGTGGTGGTCGCGGCGGCCGTGGCCGCGGCGGCGGCGGCGATCGCTGGTAATCAGCGTCTGCTCAGAGGAAAGCCGGTGTGCGCTGCGAGCGCTGCCGGCTTTTCCGTTTTCGGCGGCGCTTCGGAGCACGCCTTGCAGCAGCGTAGCTACGAGATGTGGCTACTGATTCAACGCGTGATCGCCGGCATCAAGCGCGCGCTCATTCGGCGACATCGAGCGCCGGAGCGGCTTGCCGCGGACCGAAGAAACGCAAGCTCGCGATGAACATCGTCGCTTCGGCGCCGCTCACCGCGTAGCGCGCGGCAACGTCGACCGCGAGCTTCATCGTCGCATAGCCGAGACCCGCCGACAGATAGGTCGCGTCCATCCCGTTGTCGTGCAGCACACCGGCGCGGATCGGGAAGCCAGCCTGGCCGTCGCCCGGGCGCAGGAACAGCTCCGCGCCACCGCCGTAGCGCGCGGTGTGATCGTTATCCTCGAGCTTCCAGCGCGCGTCGAAGCTGAGCGCGAGCAGCGGCATCGGACGCGCGAGGACGCCGCCGCCGACAGCGCGCGGGAACTCGGGCGAATCGGCGCCCCACAGGTTGTAGCCAGCAGCGCCGATGTTCACGAGCTCGCTGATGCGTAGCGTCGCGCCGAGATCCCAGTTGAAGCCGCTCGCCTTCATCTCGCTCGCGAGGTCGGAGTCGAAGTTGAAGTACTTGACCGACGAGCCGATGAACACGCGCGGCGTGACCGGATACGCGAGCGACATGCCGCCGAGATGCGTGCGACGCGACATCGCCATGCCACCGAGCTCGGGGCTCGAGCCGGAGTACTGGTAGTAAAAGCAGCCGGGATACGCGCCGGTCGAATCGCACGCCGACACGCCGACCAGCGATGCCGAATCGGACAGCCGGTAGCCATAGCCGCCTTCGAACACGAGCTCGCGATTGAGTGGCAGCCCGGCCGGATTGAGACCGATGGCCGAAGCGCCCGTGGCGGCGCCGCGCATCGCCTCGCCGACCGCGATCTCGCGTGGGCCGAGGTTGTCGACCAGTGCATCGCCTTCGGCGTACGCGCTGCCCATCAGCGAGATGACCATGATCAGGGACGTCCGGACCAACCGCATGTCCCGAGTCTTGGCTCGGTTCAGGCAAATGCGCAAGAAACCCGTGGCATACGCAGTGCACAAAGCCACACCATGAAGGACACCATCGATGCCCTAGAATTGCTGAAGGAACAGCACGACGAAGTCGAAGACTTGATTACCCAAATCGAGGACTCCGACGACCCCGATGACAAGGAGGAGCTGTTCCAGAAGCTTGCGGACCGGATCGCCGCTCACTCGACGATCGAAGAGAAGCTCTTCTATCCCAGCGTGATGAGCGAGGAGACCCAGGAACTGCTTCTCGAGTCCACGGAGGAGCATCTGGCCGTCAAGCGCGTCCTCGCCGACATGCTCGACATGGACGCCGACGATGAACGCTTCGATGCGAAGCTGACGGTGCTCAAGGAGAGCATCCGCCACCACGCGCGCGACGAGGAAGAGGGAATGCTGTTCCCGATCCTGCGCCGGCGTCTGAGCGCCGAGACGCTCGCTGGTCTCGGTAACGAGTTGCTGGCGTTCTTCGAGAAGTTGCTCGAGCGCGAGCCGCGCATGAACGTGCCGGCCGAGACGAACGCCGCGGCGCCGCTCGAACTGGGTATGTAGCGCACACTAGGCAGCGGTTGCGCGCCGCACGCGACGCGCTTCGCCGATGACATCATCGACCACGCTGAGGTCGCCGCTCGACTCGAGATGGATCTCGAGCACGTCGGGCAGTTTCAGCCGATTGGCCTTCGTGCGCACGGCCTCTTCGAGGTCGGCGTGGCTGATGCCGGCGCGGCGCATCGCAGCGAGCTCGAGGATGCCGCCGCGATACAGCACCTTCTGCCTCCCTTTGAACAAGCGCTCGAGCGCGGGCACCGTAGCCGTCACGATCGCGACGAGGCGATGCAGCACGACGAACACGATCGACGCAGCGACCGTCGGAATGGCGGGCGACACACCGACGACGACGCGTGAGAGCACCGCGCCGAGTGTGATCACGATGATCGTGTCGAACGATGAATGCCGCCCGAATGCGCGCATGCCTGCGACGCGCACGAGCACCAGCATCAAGAAGAACAGAACGAACGCACGCGACGACATCTGCAGCGCGCTGAGGTCGCGGCCTTCGCCGAACAATTGCTCTACGCTCATACGCTCCGGACGTGCATGCGATGTTCCGGTGGTACGCGCGCTGCATCGGCTAAGCCCCGATGTCGGCGAGCTCGAGTCTCTCGACCCGGTATCGCAGCGTGCGACAGCGCTCGCTGAGCGTGTGCGCGCCGCTGAGCGCCGAGGACGCGCAAGTACAGTCGATGCCGGACGTCAGTCCCGCGAAGTGGCACCTCGCGCACACGACGTGGTTCTTCGAGAGGTTCGTGCTCGCGCGCGTCGGCGATTCGCCGCTCGATCCGGCGTTCGAGTATCTGTTCAACAGCTACTACGACAGCGTCGGCGCGCATGTCGATCGCGCGCGGCGAGGCCACCTGACACGTCCTGCATTGCCAGTCGTTCACGCGTATCGCTACGCGATCGACACCCGCATCGAAGAGGTGCTCGCCGACAAACCCGACGTAGAAACGCTCGCTCGCATCGAGCTCGGTCTGCATCACGAGCAGCAGCACCAAGAGCTGATGCTGACCGATCTCAAGCACGTGCTCGGCATGCAACCGCTGCGGCCCGCGTACCGCCCCGATCTCGCGCGTCCCGCAAACGCCACCGTCGAGATGCGGCATTGGATCGAGATCGATGGTGGCGTGGTCGAGGTCGGCGCGAAGGGCGCCGGCTTCGCCTACGACTGCGAGCGGCCGCGGCACTGCGTGCTGTTGTCGTCGTACCGGCTCGCGAGTCGGCCGCTGTGCAACGCCGAGGTCCTGGCGTTCATCGCCGATGGTGGCTATCGGGACTCACGGTTCTGGCTCGCCGATGGCTTCGCGCTCGCGCGCAGCGAGAACTGGCGGGCACCGCTCTACTGGGAACAACGTGATGACGTATGGCTGCACTACACGCTCGCAGGTTTGCGCGAAGTCGATCCGGCTGAGACGGCGTGCCACCTCAGCTACTACGAAGCCGACGCGATCGCGCGCTGGGCCGGTGCGCGCCTACCGACCGAAGCCGAATGGGAACACGCAGCCGCGCGCGTCGAGCTTACCGGCAACTTTGCCGACGACGATGCGCTGCATCCGAGCACAGCGTCTGGCGACGGCCTGCGCCAGTTGTTCGGCGACGTCTGGGAATGGACGCAGAGCGCATTCGCGCCGTACCCGGGCTTTCGTCCACTCGACGGCGCGCTCGGCGAATACAACGGGAAGTTCATGGCGAACCAGCTCGTGCTGCGTGGTGGTTCGTGTCTGACGCCGCGCGATCACATGCGCGCGAGCTACCGCAATTTCTTTGCGCCATCGGCGCGCTGGCAAATGACCGGCGTGCGATTGGCGCTCGATGGAGAGCAGTCATGAACATCGCCGCACGTGCACCGATCCCCCAAGACGATATCCTCACCGGCCTGCTCTCGCGGCCGAAGCGACTGCCGTGCCGCTTGCTCTACGACCGGCGCGGTGCCGAGCTGTTCGATCGGATCACGTGCCTCGACGAGTATTATCCGACGCGCGTCGAGCTGCGCTTGCTTGACGAGTGCTTGCCGAAGATCGCGGCCAACGTTGGTGTCGCCGCGCGCGTGATCGAGCCGGGCTCGGGTGCGGGCATCAAGACCAAGCGTCTGCTCCGCGCGCTCGATCAAGCGGCGAGCTACGTCGGCATCGATGTTTCGCGCGAATCACTCGCGTACACCGCGGAGGTGCTCTCCCGCGAACATCCTCGCCTCGACATCCACACGATCGAGGGCGACTTCACGCGGCCGTTCGCGCTGCCAACGCCCCGCCGTCCGGTGGGGCGCACACTCGTGTTCTTTCCTGGCTCGACGATTGGCAACTTCGAGCCGCACGAAGCAGTGATGTTCCTGTCGGGACTGCTCCGCGGCGTAGGCGCGAACAGCCGGCTGCTCGTCGGTGCCGACGGCACGCGCGAACGCGAGGTCCTCGAGCACGCGTACAACGACTACGAAGGCGTCACTGCCGAGTTCAACAAGAACGTGCTCGCGCATCTCAACCGGACACGCGGCACAGCGTTCGATCTCGACGCGTTCGACCATCGCGCGATCTGGAGCGAGCGGCTCTCGCGCATCGAGATGCATCTCATCGCGAAGCGCCCGCAGCACGTCATCCTCGACGGCACCGCGATCGTGCTCGCGCCCGGCGAGTCGATCATCACCGAGTACTCGTACAAGCACACGCTGACCGCGATGCGCAGCATCCTGCTCGCCGCCGGCTGGCGCGTGAGTGACGTCTACACGGGCAAAGAGCAACCGATGCGGCTGTGGCTATGCGAGCCCGCCCAGGAGTAGAGTTCGGCGCCATGGCCAAGTCAGATTCGCCGCTCGTCCAGGCCGCCACGCAGTTCGACGAGGAGCTCGCGATCTACTCGCGCCTCGGCGAGCTGTTTCTCAAGACGCCGCTCACATCGCTCAAGCAGCTCGAGCGCGCGAATCAGATCCTCGGTGAGATCGCGGACTGCGAGCAACGCTTGTCCGACGCGGGCAAGCGCCTGATCGAAGCGCTGACCGGCGCACGCCAGACGCAGGAAGGACTCTCGCAGAGTGTCGTAGCGCACGCGCCGACCGTGCAAGCGCGCAACACGAAGCTGCGCGAGTTGATGGCGGCGATGGCTGCACTCGCGTCCGACGTGCAGGGCGTGAATGCGCTCGTGCTGCAAAAGAACGGCGACCAGCAGCAAGACGCGGCGAAGCCGGATCCAGGCGACGTATCCGGAAAGGTGCTCGAGCTGTCGGAGCGCGCCGAGGCGCTCGCAACTTCGTGCCGCGAGGCAGAGTTTGCCGAGCTCGCCGAGCAAGCGCACTCGCTGCATCAGCGATTGAAGGCGATCGGGACGAAGCTGCAAAAGGCCGCCGGCAACTAGCGCGTTCCCCCGAAGACGTGGGCCCGATTGCTTGGAGCCAAACGATTGTGGTCGACATGCATCGCCATCCAACGCGATGATCTATCTCTGCTTGTCTTCCGCTATCGCGGCGTGTCGTGGGGGCCCATGAACAGCCTGAAACTATCCGAGCTCAGCATCGACGTCGTCGAGACCCCCGAGTCGACGTTTCAATGCACCTGGCGCGGCAAGAGCTACGAGCGCAACGCGGCCGACACGTTATCGGCGTGGCTCGACGCACTGCTCGCAACCGCTGTCGCCAAAGGCGGTGCGATCGAGATGCACTTCGAGGACATCGAGCACTTCAACGCGTCGACGATCACGGTACTCGTTCGCCACATCCAGGCGTGCCGGGCGCAGAAGGTCAAGCTGACGATGGTCTACAACGGCGCGCTCAATTGGCAGTCACTGTCGTTCGACGCGCTTCGCATCTTCGTGATGCGTGACGATCTCTTCACGTTGCGGCCAGCGTGACGGCATTCACAGCGCATCGGTCGGGCCCACTGGACCGCAATCGATCGACTGGTGCATCGAGGTTGATGTGCTGCCGGCGAACCCGCCGGCCTCGAACCGTGGCTGGGCATGCGTCGCTGGCGCGATCGCACCGACGGCCGTGGTGACGAACACGTACGTTGTACGTCTCAGCGTCTGCATCGTCCTGCCTCGCGACCATAGTTCGGATCGCCGGCAATTACTGTGGCGAGGATCGCTCTCGGTTGCAGCTGCAGCTGCGATCTCTGCCGAAATCAAACGCGGGCGAGAGCTCTCGGCATGACTCGCGCCGAAAACGAAACAGCCCGCCGAGCGCGCGGGCTGTGAGTAGTCAGATGGCTCGACGCGCGGCTACTTCTTGCCGCCCTTGTCGTTGCCCTTCTTCTTGTCGTCTTGCTGCTTCTTGTCGCCTTCCTGCTTCTTCTGCTCGTCCTGCTTCTTCTTCTCGTCGGCTTCGGCCTTCTTGCGGTTTTCTTCGTCCTGCTTCTTGCGCGCCTCGTCCTGCTTGCGCTGCTCGTCTTGCTGGCGCTTCGCGTCTTGCTCGGCCTTCTTGCGGTCTTGCTCCTCTTGACGCTTGCGCGCTTCGTCCTGCTTGCGCTGCTCCTCTTCCTGCTTGCGCTTCTCCTGCTCGGCCTTCTTCGCGTCCTGCTCCTGCTGGCGGCGCTGCTCCTCTTCCTGCTTGCGCTTCTCTTGCTCGAGGCGCTTCGCTTCTTGATCGGCGCGCTTCTTCTCTTCTTGCTGACGGCGCTGATCCTCGGCCGCCTTCTTGCGTGCGTCCTCTTCCGCCTTGCGCTTCGCTTCCTCGTCGCGCTTGCGTTGCTCTTGTTCGGCCTTGCGCTTCTGCTCTTCGAGGCGCTTCGCGTCTTCCTGGCGGCGCTTCTCGAGCTCGGCGGCTCGCTTCGCTTCCTCTTCCTTCTGCTTGCGCTGCTGCTCCTCGAACCGCTTCTGCTGTTCGGCGCGCTGGCGCTCCTGCGCTTCTTTTGCTTTGCGCTGTTCCTCGTCCCGGCGGCGCTGCTCGTCCTGCATGCGCTTCGCCTCGGCCTCGGCCGCGCGACGACGCTCGTCGTCTAGCTTCTTGCGCTGCTCTTCGATCTTGCGGCGCTCGTCCTCGAGGCGCTTGCGCTCGGCGTCGTTACGCGCGCGCGCTTGCTGCTCTTCGAACTTCTTGCGCTGCTCTTCCAGGCGCTGGCGCTCCTTCTCCTGGCGCTCGCGCTCCTTGGCCTGCCGCTTCTGCTCGTCGGCGAGGCGTTGCTCTTCTTGTTTTTGGCGGCGCTGCTGCTCTTCGAGTTGCTTGCGCACCTGCTCTTCGCGCTTGCGGCGCTCGTCGAACTCCTTCTTGCGCTCGCGCGCGCGGCGGTCGGCTTCGGCCTTGCGTTGCGCTTCGAAGCGACCGAGCTCCGACGGATCGGAGCGGTCTTTGCGGAAGTAGACGTTGTAGCGGCGGAACCAGTCTTCGCTCGGGCCCGCGACCCACTGGAACTTCTTGAACTTGTTGTAGCGAAGGATCGGCTGGCTCGTGGACAGGTAGACCTTGTAGTTGTTGGTCACGAAGCGGCGATTGATGTCGACCGCGAACAGATCTGGCGCGTGCAGCCAGCGCCACGAATCCTCGGGCACGTAGGCATCGTTGTCGTAACCGGCCGGCGACCAGCCGATCCAGCCGTTGCCCGCGCGCCAGTTCACCCAAGACGGACCCCACGTGAGATCG
>DASUFX010000721.1:0-11414 GCA_036274355.1 Kofleriaceae bacterium
CGTCGTGCAGCAATGCCGCGACCGCCGCGCGCTTTCGCCCGTCCTTGTCCGGAGCAGTCCTCGCCCGCTCCGCCAGTTTGAGGCGAGTTACCAGGCGCTCGATGAACGGCGACACACTCAAGCATAGCGTAGGATGCGCGCGATGCAGTCGCGTGCGTTCGGATCCGTGCAGGTCCCGGTGCTCGGCATCGGCACCTGGAAGATGGAGTACGACGAGCGCGCGGCTGCGATCGCGGCGATCCGGCGCGCGGTCGAGCTGGGCATGACCCACGTCGACACCGCCGAGCTCTACGGGAGTGGAGGCGTCGAGACGCTCGTCGCCAAGGCGCTCGATGGTCTGCGCGACCGCGTGTTCCTCGTGTCCAAGGTGCTGCCGCACAACGCGAGCTATGCCGGCACGCTCGAGGCCTGCGAGAAGAGCTTGCGCAGACTACGTACGGATGTTCTCGACTGCTACCTGTTGCACTGGCGCGGCGACGAGCCGCTCGCCGAGACGTTCCGTGCATTCGAGAAACTGCGCGAGCAGGGCAAGATCCGCGCGTGGGGCGTGTCGAACTTCGATCACGACGATCTCGCCGAGGCGCTGTCGATCGCCGGCGAAGGTCGGATCGCGTGTAACCAGGTCGCGTATCACCTGGGTAACCGCACGATCGAGCACCACGTGATTCCGTTCTGCGAGCAGCATCGCATCGCCGTCGTCGCGTACTCGCCGTTCGGTAGCGGGTTGTTTCACAGCACGCCGAAGCTCGACGCGATCGCTCAGCGTGTCGGCGCGACGCCGCACCAGCTCGTGCTCGCGTTCCTCACGCGCCGGCCACCCCGTGTCACAGATCCGAGCGGTCCGGCCCGGCCGGAGCGCTCGGTGCTCGCGATTCCCAAGTCAGCGAACGTCACCCACGTCGAGGAGCTCGCGCACACCGTTTCCCTCGACGACGCGACGATCCGTGAGATCGATGCGCTGTACCCGCTCCGACCTTGGCGAGGACTTCACACGTTATGAGTGATCGCGAATTCGATCTCGTGTTGTTCGGAGCGACTGGCTTCACCGGCAAGCTCGTCGCGGATTACATCTCAAAGCAGAAGCCCAAGCGCTGGGCGATCGCCGGGCGCAATCAGGCCAAGCTCGACGCGCTCGGCTTCGACGCACCGAGTGTGATCGTCGACGCGATGGATCCCAACGCATGCGCCGCCGTCGCGAAGCGCACGCGGGTCGTGTGCACGACCGTCGGCCCGTACTCGAAGTACGGCAGCGCGCTCGTTGCCGCCTGCGCCAACGCCGGTACGCACTACTGCGATCTCACCGGCGAAGTGCACTGGATGCGCGAGATGATCGATGCGAATCACGAGCGCGCTCGAAAGAGCGGTGCTCGCATCGTTCACACGTGCGGCTTCGACTCGATCCCGAGCGACGTCGGCACGTGGGCGACACAGCAGGAGTTCATCAAGCGATTCGGCCGGCCGGCGTCGAAGGTCACCGCGTTTTACGGCGAGCAGAGCGGAACGCTGTCGGGCGGCACCGCTGCAAGCGGCTTCGCGTTCGCCGAGGCGATGTCCGATCCGGCCGTGCGCCGCGTGCTCAGCAATCCGTTCGCGCTCGATCCCGATCCCGACGGACCGCACCCGAAGACCGACGACCGCATGGTCGGCTGGGATCCGCACCTCAAGATGTTCTTCGTGCCGTTCTTCATGGCCGCGACAAACTCCCCCGTCGTGCGCCGCGGCCACGCGCTCGCCGGCTATCCGTGGGGCAAGGACTTCGTCTATCGCGAAGTGATGAGCACGCCCGGCAATCCTCGCGGAGCCGTGATGGCGGCGACGATCATCGCCGGGCTCGCCGGCCTGTCCGCGATGATGAAGCGGCCGCGCCTGCGCGCGATGCTGCAGAAGCGCGCCCCGCAACCGGGCGAGGGCCCCGACGCCGAGCGCCGCGCGCGCGGTCACTGGAAGGTGCGGTTCTTCGCGGAGGACGGCAACGATCACTTGCTCTACATCGCCGCCGATCCAGCGGGCGATCCAGGCTACGCGTCGACCGCGAAGATGCTCGGCGAGTCGGCGCTCTGCCTCGCGTACGATCGACTCGCAACCGCAGGCGGCTGTCTCACGCCGTCGGTCGCGATGAACGGACAGCTGCTCGAGCGGCTGCGCAGCGCCGGCATCGCGTTCCACCCGGGCTGATCTTCACACGCACGCGCTGATACGATAGATGCGTGGCGTACCGCATCCTCGCCTGGTTCTTGCGCGTCGTCACACGCGTGTTCTTCCGCCAGATCGAGGTGGTCGGACTCGAGCACGTGCCGAAGACCGGACCGGTGCTGTTCGCCGGCAATCATCCCAACTCGCTGATCGATCCGATCCTCATCATCACGACGTGCGGCCGCAAGGTGCACTTCGCCGCGAAGGACGCACTGTTCAAGGGCCGCTTGATGCGCGCGGTGCTGCGCGGCCTCGGCGCGGTTCCGATCAAGCGGCGCGACGATCACGACGGCAAACCGCGCGCGAAGACGGATCCGAGCGCTCCGCCCGTCGACAACGACGCCGCGTTCGAGGCGATGTTCGCCGTGCTCGGCGAGGGCGGCACGATCGGCATTTTTCCCGAAGGCCTCTCGCACGACGAAGCGCAGCTCTCGAAGCTCAAGACCGGCGCCGCGCGACTCGCACTCGGCGGTGCGCAACGCACGCCACTGCCGATCCAGATCGTGCCGTGCGGGCTCACGTTCATCCATCCGAAACGCTTCCGCAGCCGCGTGCTCGTGCAGTTCGGGCCGCCGCTCACCGTCGACGCGACGCGGCCAAACCACGCAGACGAGGTCAAAGCAGTGACCGGCGAGATCGAGACTGCGCTGCGCCGGCTCACCGTCAACGCACCCGACTGGGACACCGTGCGTGCACTCGATGTCGTGCGCCGGCTCTATCAGCCGCAGGAAATCTCGATCGAAGATCGCGTCGAGCTCGCGCGCCGCTTCAATGCGTATTACGGAGCAGTGGCCGCCGACCCGCGCGTCGTCGCGCTGATGTCACGCGTGCGCGCGTATCAAACGAAGCTCGACGAGCTCGGCATCACCGATCGCGAGCTCGCGCGTGATCTGTCGAAGCTCGAGGTCGGCGCACGCGTGCTGCGTCACTTCGTGCTCGTCGCGTTCTGGTTGCCACTCACCGTGCCCGGCGCGCCGCTGCACCTCCCACCACTCGCATTCGCACGCGTCGCGAGCGCGAAGCTCACACCGCGCAAGGACGTGATCGCGACGACGAAGCTGCTGATCGGCCTCTTGCTCGTGCTCGCCGCGTATGCGGCCACTGTCGCGGTGTTGTGGTGGAAGGTCGGCTACTGGTTGGCACTCTGGGCGATCTTCCTGCTCCCGCTCTCCGGCTACGCGACACTGCGCGTACTCGATCGACTGCGCCTCGTGCGGCGCGGCCTCGGCGTGCTGTTCCGTCGGTTGCGCTTTCGCCGCGAGGTGCATGCACTGCGGCGCGAACGCGATGGTCTCGTCGACGAAGTGATCGCGACGGTCAACGCTGTCAAGCCGAAGGACCTCGATCTCAAGTTTCCTCTCGATCATCCAGACCGGCTCGAGGAGTCGTGGCGATCGCGTCGCGAAGCCGACCTCGATGCCGAGTTCGACAAAGACGCTGCGGAAGCCGCGGCCGAAGATGCCGAACCGCGATGAAGCCACTCGTCGTTCTGTTGCACGGTCTCGCACGCGGCCATGGCTCGATGGCCAAGCTCGGTGGCTATCTGCGCAGGCATGGCTTCGAGACCTGGAGCCACACGTATCCGTCGCGTCAGCACTCGATCGCGTACCTCGCAAGCGCGCTCGCCGATCAACTCGTCGACGTCGCCGGCGAACGGCCGCTCCATGCAGTCACGCATTCGATGGGCGGCATCGTCGTGCGCCATTTGCGCGACCCGCGGCTGCAGTGGGCTCGCATCGTGATGCTCGCGCCACCAAACCAGGGCAGTCGGCTCGCCGCCGGCCTCGTCCGCAACCCGCTGTTCAAGTGGTTTTACGGACCGGCAGCGACCGAGCTCGCCGATGCGTCCGCGTGGCCAGACCCACCCGCACCATTTGCAGTCATTGCCGGCACGCGCAATCTCGCGCTGTCTAACGTGACGAGCTGGACGGTGGGCCGCCGCTTTCCCGCCGGCGTGCGAAATGACGGCACGGTAGCGGTCGACGAAACGCGGCTGCCAGGGATGGCTGCGTTCGCGGAGGTCGACGCGACGCACACGTGGATCATGAATTCTCCTGAGGCATGGCGCCTAACCAGCGCTTACCTGAGGAATGGCCGGTTCGGCCCGTGACCTAAAGATCCCGCAAGTGCTATATCGCGGCGCAGGAGGCTGCATGTTTGGTCGCTTTCTGCCGCGCGAGACCAGCTTCTTCGATTTTTTCGAGCAGCACGCAGGCCTGACGATCGAAGGAACCAAGGAGTTCCTGTCGATGGTCACGACGGGTGCGAACGTCGCGACGAAATGCCGGCGGATCTCGGATATCGAGCACGAGACCGACACGATCACGCACCGCTGCGTCGAGGCGCTGCACAAGACGTTCATCACGCCGATCGACCGCGATTCGATCCACCGCCTGATCACGCGGATGGACGACATCATGGATTTCGTCGAGGCTGCCGCCGAGCGCATCGAGCTCTACGAGATCACGACCATGACTGCTGACGTCCGCGATCTCGCCGACGTACTGCATCGCTCCTGCCTCCAGGTCGAGCAGGCGATCCATGGTCTGCGCACGCTCAAGACACCACAGCAGACGCTGAAGCTGTGCATCGATATCAATCGCCTCGAGAACGAGGCCGACGCGATCCTGCGCCGCTCGGTAGCACGGCTGTTCAAGGACGAAAAAGATCCGATCACCGTCATCAAGTGGAAGGAAATCTACGAAAGCCTCGAGAACGCCTCCGACCGCTGTGAAGACGTGGCGAACATCATCGAGGGCGTGATCCTCGAGCATTCGTAGACCATGGACGCGACGACAATCGTCTACTTAACGGTCGCGGTCGCGCTGGTCTTCGACATCATCAATGGCTTTCACGACGCGGCGAACTCGATCGCCACCGTCGTTTCGACACGCGTTCTCACACCTCGACTCGCCGTGCTGTGGGCGACGCTGTTCAACTTCGTCGCGCTGTTCGTGTTCCACCAAGGTGTCGCAAACACGATCGCGAAGATCATCACGATCGAAGCATCGGACCACGCGTTCGTATGGGTCGTGATGTCGGGACTCGTCGGCGCGATCGTGTGGAACCTGCTGACGTGGTGGTGGGGCTTGCCATCATCGAGCTCGCACGCGTTGATCGGCGGCCTCTCTGGCGCCGGCGTCGCGTACGGCGGCACCGACCTGCTCAACACCGACAAGCTGTATCCGACGCTCCAGTTCATCATCCTCGCGCCGCTGATCGGTCTCGTGCTCGGCGGCCTGATCATGTTCATCGTGTACTGGCTGTTCCGCGGAATGCGACCGCGAAAGGTCGACCGCGTGTTCCGCGTCGGTCAGTTGTTCTCCGCCGCCGCGTACTCGGTTGGGCATGGCGGCAACGACGCGCAGAAGACGATCGGTGTGATCTGGGCGGTGATGATCGCCGGCGGTCTGTTGCCGAAGGAGGGCGCCCACGTTCCCTACTGGGTGATCGTGGCGTCGTACGGCGCGATGGCGGTCGGCACGGCATTGGGCGGCCAGCGCATCATCAAGACGATGGGCATGGGCATCACGTCGCTCAAGCCGGTCGGCGGTTTCTGCGCGAACCTGGCGGGCGCGATCACGCTGTTCGGCGCGACGCACCTCAAGATTCCGGTGTCGACGACGCACACGATCACCGGCGCGATCGTCGGTGTCGGATCGGTGACCAAGGTGCGCGGCATCCGGTGGGGACTGGCCACGCGGATCGTGTGGGCGTGGATTTTCACGATTCCGCTCGCCGGTCTCGTCGGAGCAGCCATGCTGCTCGCCGCGCAGGCCCTGCACGCCTGGTAGCGCGCGGCTCGTTGTCAGGGGGCGGATTTAGGGTCCCTGCCGTGGCGAAGCTCTACTTCCGTTACGGCACGATGGACTCGGCGAAGTCGATGAACTTGCTCGCGGTGGCGCATAACTACCGCAAGCAAGGCAAGAAGGTGCTGCTGGTCAAGCCGCGCCTCGACACCCGGTTCGGAGCGACGAAGATTTCGTCGCGTTGTGGCCTCGAAGCGGATGCAGATCTGATGGTCGAAGAGGACACGGTTCTCGATCCGCGTGACTTCGCGGATCTGGACTGTGTGCTCGTCGACGAAGCGCAGTTCCTCGCTCCGAGCATCATCGAGGACCTGCGCCGCATCACGGTAGATCCGGGCGTGCCCGTGATCTGCTACGGCCTGCGCACCGATTTTCAGACGAAGCTGTTTCCCGGTGCGCAGCGTCTGATGGAGCTCGCCGACCGTATCGAAGAGGTGAAGGTCACCTGTCAGTACTGCGCGAAGAAGGCGATCTGTAACCTCCGCTTCGTCAATGGGACGCCGACCGTCGTCGGTCCCCAGATCCAGCTCGGCGCGGACGAGCATTACGCGCCGATGTGCTGGGCACACTACGACGAAGCGACGAAGCACATCACCGCGGAGCAGTCCGGCGCGGTGCTCAGGCCCTCGTAGTACGTAGCTCTAGTTTGCTTATCAGTTCAGATCGGCGCGGCGCGTGCGCCACTCGTTGAACAGCGCGGGAAACCGCGGGTCCGAGTGGAGCGGCGAGAGGTCCGCGTCGGTTTCCATCTTCTCGGTGTGCTCGTATTCGTGCTCGATCGCGCGCTGGACCTGAACGAGCGCGTTGTCGACCTGACCGATGGCCGCATAGGCGCAGGCCGCCGAGTGATAGATGTACGGATTCTCGGGGGCGTAGCGCTGACCACCGTCGGCGAGCTCGACCGCTAGCTTGTAGTCGCCGAGTGCGTGCGCGTGAATACACGCGTTGTTCCAAGCCATCACGAGTGCCGTGCGCGCTTCGCCAGCACCGCGCGGTGGCTCCGGAAGCGTGAGCACGCGGCGCAGAATCGAGAGCGCGAGTGGCCGATCGACCGAGAAGCTCGCGTTGTAGAGATGTGGAACGAGCGAGACGTCGTCGGGAAGCTTCGCGAGCAAGCCCGCGAGCTGGTTCGGCGCGTGGCGTGCGACGGATGCGGTGAGGTCCGCGAGCTCCTCCGGCTCGGTTTCATCGAGTGTCGCCTCGTCGAGCAGATCGAGCGCGGGCGCGAGGTCATTCGGTGCGTGCTCCGCGATCTCGCCGATCACGAGCAGGCGCACGTCGCGGCTACGCGCTTGAGTCGCGAGCGAAATGGCATCGGCGAGCCTGCCTTGGCGCACGAGCACGATCGTGAGGTAGCCCGCTGCATCCGAGCCGGCATCGAATGACTGCGCGCGACGAAGCAGCCGCTCGGCGATCACGGCGGTCGCTGGATTGTCGGGATCGTGATCGAGCGCGACCTCGACGAGCATGCCGGCGATTTCGCGGCGACTCCACGAGGTCTGGCCGACCGCCCACTGCAGCGCGGCCTCTTCGCCCTGGCGCTGGAACCGATCGGCAAACGGATTGCCGGCGAGCACGAACGGATCGATGCCTTCGCCACCCTGCGCCTGCGCCTTGACCGCATCGTCGACCGGCTCGAAGCGTGCCCACGCGATCGGCAGGATGTCGTGCAGGCGCGCGACGATCCACAATAGGAAGTGCACCTGATCCGATGCGGTCGCGGGCACCGCAAACCGCTCGACCCACATCAGTGCGGAGCGATGCTTGCGATCGTGAATGACGTCGGCGCGCTGGAACGGCTCGAATTCCTCGGAGCGCTCGTCCTGATACGCCGATAGCCAGAGCGCAAAGAACGCGTTGATCACCGACTCCTCGCCGAGCGACGCCGTGCCAGCGAGCTTGAACGCGATGCCAAAGCTCTCCCAGTCGTAGTCGTCGATCATTTCGGGATAGCGCTCGATCGGAAACGGCACGCTGTTCTCGAACGGCGGCGGACCATTGCGCCAGTGGCTCTCGAGCGTCACGACCTCGAGCTCGCCGAGCCCTTCGTCGTCGTCTTCGTCGCTGTCGTCGTCGTCGACCGTCGCCTCGGGCGGCGGTGCATCCGGTGCGGCGTACAGCACTTCTTCCGCGTCGTCGAATACCGCATCGACGACTTCTGCCGGCTCGCTCGCCTCGGGTTCGTCTTCGTCGCTCGTCCCCTCGACGCTGGCCAGCTCGAGCCACGCGATGCCATCGACGCCGGTCTCGACTTTGACCAGCCACACCGCGTCGATCGAAAACGGCTCGGCGGTGGCTTCCAGCGCAACGCGCTGTGGATCGACCTCGTGGGACGTCGGCGGCAGCCACGGTGCGGCGTGCCAGTGGCGCGTCGGCTCGCTGTCGGCGTCCTCGTCGGCTTTCTCGGTCACGCCCGCAGCGGACAGTGCAGCCCACAACGCCTTCTGCGCTGCGGCATCGAGCGGGCGCGTGCTGCGCGCGATCAGGATGCCTCGCGCCAGGTCGCTCCGCCGCGGCTCGAGCCCGACGATCTCCACTTCGTCCAGCCTATCTCAGGCGACGAGCGCGATCAGCACTCGATGATGTTTACTGCGAGACCACCGCGCGCGGTCTCCTTGTACTTGCTGCTCATGTCGGCGCCGGTGCGCCACATCGTTTTGATGACCTTGTCGAGCGACACCTTGTGCGTGCCGTCGCCCTGGAGCGCAAGCCGCGCGGCGTTGATCGCTTTGACCGAGCCCATTGCATTGCGCTCGATGCATGGCACCTGGACGAGCCCGCCAATCGGGTCACAGGTCAGACCGAGATTGTGCTCCATGCCAATTTCCGCCGCGTTCTCGACCTGTGCGGGCGTTCCGCCCATCACTTCGGCGAGCGCGCCGGCTGCCATCGAGCACGCGACCCCAACTTCGCCCTGGCAACCCACCTCCGCGCCGCTGATCGATGCGTTCTTCTTGTACAGCGCACCGATTGCGGCCGCCGTAAGTAGAAAACGCACTGCGCCTTCATCATCGGCGCCCGGAATGAAGCGCCGGTAGTACGTGAGCACGGCAGGAATGATGCCCGCTGCGCCGTTCGTCGGTGCCGTCACGACACGGCCGCCCGCGGCGTTCTCCTCGTTGACCGCGAGGGCGAACAAATTCACCCAGTCCATGATGACGAGTGGATCGCGATCGCCGCGCGGATCGCTCTTGAGCTTGCGAAACAATGCCGCCGCGCGCCGCTTCACCTTGAGACCACCGGGCAAGATGCCCTCGCGCTTGCAGCCGCGCTCGACGCATTGATCCATCGCGATCGAGATCTCGAGCACGCGCCGGCGGATCTCCGTCTCCGGCAGGAGCGCCTTCTCGTTCTCGAGCATCAGCGACGAAATCGCCATGCCGTGCTCACCCGCATGACGCAGCAGCTCTTCGCCGGAATTGAACGGATACGGCACCTGGACCTGGTCGGCCGGTGTCGAGCCGTCGGCAGGTGCGCCGGCGTGATCGACGACGAAGCCACCACCGACCGAGTAATAGATGCGCTCGGCGAGCGGTGCGTTCGCGCCCGCCGGCCCGAGTGCCGAGAACCGCATGCCGTTCGCGTGCAGCGGCAGCTTCTCGCGGCGGTGAAACACGAGGCTCGTTGCCGGATCGAGATCGACTTCGTGCTTGCCGAGCAGCTTCACGCGCTTGCTCTGCTCGACGACGGCAACGCGCCGCGCGACCGCGTCGACATCGACAGTCGCCGGGTCTTCGCCTTCGAGCCCCAAGATGATCGCCTTGTCGCTGCCGTGGCCTTTGCCGGTAAATCCGAGGCTGCCGAACAACTCGATCTTCACGCCTTCGACCTGCGCTAGCACGCCGTCGATCTCGAGCCGCTCGGCGAACCGGCGCGCGGCGCGCATCGGCCCGACCGTGTGCGAGCTCGACGGCCCGATGCCGATCTTGAAGATGTCGAAGACGGAGATGTGCACGGCTCAGGCGGAGTATGGCCTGAAACCGCTGCTAGAACAGAATCCTAGTCTTGATACTGGTTTCCAGCCCGGCCACGGCCTTCCGCACATCCTGCGAGACGTCCTGATCGAGGTCCATGATCAGGTAGCCAATGTCCGGGTCGGTCGCGAGCAACTGGGCGCGGATGTTCGCGTTGAGATCGCTGACGATCTTGTTGATGTCGCGAAGCACGCCGGGAACGTTGCGGTGAATGTTCAAGATCCGGTGCGCGCCCCTCGTGATCGGGAGCTCGACCGGCGGGAAGTTGACCGCGCCAGCGGTCGTGCCGGTGTTGATGAACTTGATCAGCGCGGCCGACACTTCCTTGCCGATCGCTTCCTGCGCCTCTTCCGTCGAGCCGCCGATGTGCGGCGTCAAAATCACGTTGCCAAGCCCGCGCAGCGGTGACGCGAAGCCATCGCTGTTCGTCTCCGGCTCCTCGGGATACACGTCGACCGCCGCACCACCGAGATGCCCGCTCTTCAGCGCCGCCGCGAGCGCATCGATGTCGACCACCGTGCCGCGGCTCGCGTTGAGCAGACACGCGCCCTTCTTCATGCGCGCGATCTGCTCGTGGCCCATCATCATCTTCGTCTGCGGCGTCTCCGGAACGTGCAGCGTGACGAAGTCACTCTCGGCCAGCACGTCCTCGAGCTTCGGCAGCGACCGGTTGTTGCCCATCGGCAGCTTCGCAGCGATGTCATAGAACATCACGCGCATGCCGAACGATTCGGCGAGCACACCGACCTGGCTGCCGATGTGGCCGTAGCCGATGATGCCGATCGTCTTGCCGCGCACCTCGTGGCTGCCGACCGCGACCTTCTTCCATTGTCCCGCATGCACTTCGCGCACGCGATCGCCGAGGTGACGCGACAGCATCACGATCTCGGCGATGATCAGCTCGGCGACCGAGCGCGTGTTCGAGAACGGCGCGTTGAACACGGGAGTGCCGCGGCGATTCGCGTGGCCGAGATTGATCTGATTCGTGCCGATGCAGAACGCACCCACCGTGAGCAAACGGCGCGCCTCGTCGAGCGCCCTCGGCGTGACCTGGGTCTTGCTCCGGATGCCGAGGACGTGGACGTCTCTGATCTTGTCGACGAGCTCCGCCTCCGAGAGCGCGCCCTTGACGGTCTCGACTTGAAAGCCCTCCGCCGCGAACTCCTCCTTGGCGACGGGATGGATGTTCTCGAGGAGGAGGATCTTGATCTCGGACTTCGGAAACGACGTCTCGGCCATGCGAGGGGGAATTTAGCAGGATAGAGTCCCGCGCATGGCCAAAGCGAAGACCGCAGCCCCGAAGAAAGCGGCCGCGCCGCGTAAGAAGAAGGTGAAGGCCGCTGCAGGCTCGGTGGGCCTTACTGCCGACGAAGTCGCGTCAGGTTCACCGCCGGCCGAGGTCACGAAGCTCGAGAAACAGATCGAAGCTGCGGACGGC
>DASUFX010000722.1:0-7944 GCA_036274355.1 Kofleriaceae bacterium
CCAGGCGTCATAAGGTAGTGAAGGCCATGAGCGATTCATGGTCGTTAGCGCTGCAGATTTTCTGCCAAGCGGCGCGTGCGCAGATTTCTGTCAGTTCGCCACCGTCACGGTGATCACGCCGGTCGCGACCAGCGTCGTGCCGCGGTACGCCTGCGCCCGCAGCTCGTACTGACCGTTCGGAACGTAACCACTCGTTGCCCACGTGCGCATGAACGGAGACGTCGTCGCAGCGCCGAGCGAGTACCAATCGCTCGCACCCTTCGCGCGCGACGCGAACTGCACCGATGTCGTCGACGCGCTCGCGTGCGATGTCAGCGTGACGTTGCCAGCGACGTACGCGTTCGCCGCGGGCGCATCGATCGAGACCCACGCGGCTGGCGCCGCTTCCGCCGAGTACCGATAGAGGTCGTAGGTCGGCGAACGGGTGAGACTGGGTGTGCGGTAGTTATTCATGAACTTGATCGTCGTGACCGGGTAGTGCTCGTACGGGTTGTAGCCCGCGGATGCGATGCCATAGATCCAGCGATCGGCGGCGGACTTCACGTCCATGCCGTTCGCGATATCGGCGCTGTATTGATCGGTCGTCGGCTTGTAACGCGTGGACGTCGCGAGCCTCTGCGCGACGTAGAGCACCGCGTCGCGACGGTCAGCGAAGTCGATGTACTGGTTGCCCGGATCGTCGGCGGGTTGATCCTCGAGCGTCCAGAACCCGCGGCCACCCGCCATTGCGTACGACGTCCACTTGTAGCCGAACAGGTTGTTCGCGTTGAGCGCGATGCGCGTCCAGCCAAAACCACTTTCGTTGCACGCCATCGCAATGATGTCGGCGGCAGGCGTGCCGTAACGCTGCTCGCCTTCCTCCGCGTACTGACTGATCTGGGCGACGAACGCATCGCGATCGGCCTGCGTCGGATGACCGGGCTGCGGATCGTACGGCCCCCACGTCGCGGCAAGAGTTCCGGTCTCGGGTTCGCGCTCGTCACCGACGATGCAGCCCGCGAGCAGACAACACGACAGCAGCAGCGTACGCATCATCCGCCGAGCGTAGTCGCGCAGCTCGTGCGTCCGTGAGTGACGACCACTGGCGGAAACTGTCACTGCGAACGAACGAATCCGTGTGCAACTAACAGTGCTCAGACCGGAGACATCACCCATCGAAACCGCCAAAGTCGGGCACGCCACTGGCGCACTGCCTGGCACATCGAATGCGTAACGCTATCGCGATGGTACGAGTTGGATTCGTTTTGTCCGTGATAGCGGCATGCGGCGGAGCGGGAGGCAATCCCGGCGGCGGCGGCGACGACGACGACGACATGGACGCGATGCTCGTCGATGGCAGTACGCCCGACGCGATGCGTCCACTGTCGACGCCGGTGATGCCGCTCGGAGGTGACGACGGCTTCTATCCACGCGCGATCGCGCTCGGCGACGGCACGATCATCGCGGCGGTGGTCGCGCCGCAGCCGAGTGGCCGACTCGGCGGCACGATTCGCGAGAGCATCGACGGCGGTCAGACGTTCGAGGTCGTCGGGCGCGTCGATGGTCAATTCTCGATCGGCGGTCTGTGCTGCGCGACGCTCTATGAATTGCCGGCGCCGCTCGGTGCGTTGCCGGCCGGCACGCTGCTGTGGTCTGCATCGGTCGGCGGCGACAACCCGAACGCGCCGATGTCGATTCCGGTCTACGCGAGCACCGATCGCGGTCGCAACTGGAGCTTCCTGTCGAATGTCGTGATCGCGAGCAAGCCGCGGTCGCAAGGCGGCTTGTGGGAGCCCGAATTCGCCCAGCTCGCGGACGGCTCGCTGATCTGTCACTACTCCGACGAAACCGACAGCGCGCACAGCCAGAAGCTCGTCGCGCGTCGCACTACCGATGGCGTCACGTGGTCGGCATCGCGCGACATCGTCTCGCTCGCACCGTTCGCGGCGCGGCCGGGCATGGCGGTTGTACGCAAGTCGCCCGCTGGTCCGTACGTGATGACGTTCGAGATCTGCGGCACCGACGGCTGCGCGACCCACCTGCGCATGTCGGCCGACGGTTGGAACTGGGGCAATGCGAATGATGTCGGCCTGCGCCCCGAGACGCTCGACGGCAAACACTTCCGGCACGCACCGACGCTCGCGTTCAGTCCGACGCCGGGCGCGAACGGTCGCTTCTATCTGATCGGCCAGATGCTCTACGACCGCAACGGCGTCGTGACCGGCGGCAACGGTGCCGTCATCCTCGCGAACACCGAAGGTGGCTACGGTCGCTGGTACGAGGTCCCGGCACCCGTGCCCGTGACGAACGCGTACGACAACTTCTGCCCGAACTACAGCTCGGCGATCTTGCCCGTCGATGGCGGGCTCGCTGTTCTCGAGATCGCATCGAAGTACGACGGTAATCGCTGTCGCCCGTACTTCGCGCGCGGACCGTTGCGCGGCACCGGCGACGCGACCGGTCTCGCCGACGGCGCGAGCTATCGCATGACGGCGCTGGTCAGCGGCTTCTGCGTCGACGTGATCAACGGCCTGACGACGGCCGGCGCAAACATTCGCCAGTGGGACTGCAATGGCGCCAACGCGCAACGCTTCCGTATCGCGATGCAACCCGATGGCACCGCGCAGCTCGTCAACGTCGGCAGCGGCATGTGCGCGACGGCTGTCGGCAACCCGAATGACCCGGGCGCGAATGTCGAGCAGCAGCCGTGCACGGGCGCGAGCAGGTGGAAGCTCGCGAATGTCGGCATGGGCTACTACGTCGCGGCGCACGCCGGAACGGGCTCGTGTCTCGACGTCGCCGGTGGTTCGGGCACGATGGGCGCGAACATCCAGCAGTGGACGTGCAACGATCTCTCGCCTCAGATCTGGCGCTTCGATCCTTAGGGCGTGCGCTCGAGGATCAAAAAGATCGGCGCGTTCGGGTAACCCGCAGGCGGCTGCGCATTGCCTTCGGCGACGAGACGCTTGGCCTCGACTCCGCGTGCGACGAGCTCGTCGACGATCGTCTGCGCGCGCGTCGTTGCAAGTTGCGCCTGAAATCGTACGACCGTGTCGGCACCGAACGCCTGCACGGCGACGAGCTTGATGCTCGGGTTGCCTGCCAGCGTGCGTGCGACCGCGTCGAGCATCGGGATCGACGTCACCTCGATCGTCGCGGAGCCGGGCAGGAACTTGATCGGATCGAGAATGTCGACGTGCGTCTCGGTCGTGACCGTGACCTTCTTCTTCGCAGGCGCGGCGGTTGTCGTCGGCGCCGGCGTCGCGGTCGCGATCGACGTTGGCGACACGCTACGACTCGCGCACGCGGCCACCACGACGACAAGTGCCATCCACCGCACGCATCGATCGTAGCAGGTGATCTTCGCGATTCACGGCGGTCTCACGACCAGCACCGGGTTCGCGCTCGTGGTCTGCAAGCCGTCGCCGAGCTGGCCGTGCACGCCGCGGCCCCAGCACCACAGATCTCCGTCGACAAGTCGGGCACATGCATGCTCGTTGCCGAGCGCGAGCTCCACGGCCGGACCTGGCAGGCCGTTGACCGTGACCGGCACCGACGAGGGGCTCGTGTTGCCAGCACCGAGTCGCATGCCGAGGCCCCAGCACTTCACGTCGCCGGCGACCGAGACGCAGCTCGCGTCGAATTCGTTCACGCCGCCGCCAGTGGACAGCACGGTGACGCCGGAGAGTGTCGGGATCGTCACCGGCGTTGCAGAGTTGTTCGTGTTGCCGTCACCGAGCTCGCCGTTGTCGCCTTCGCCCCAGCACCTGACGATGCCCGCTTCGAGCGAGCACGCGTGCCAGCCGGCGATCTGCGGCAGCGTGCGGATGGTGGCAAGCGTCTTGGTTGGGATCGCGACGACCGCGGGTGACGTCGAGCCGGTGCCGAGGCTGCCATGGTTATTGTCGCCCCAGCACCAGACGGTATTGGTCGTATCGATCGCGCACGCGTGTTTGTCACCGACTTCGAGCGCGACGATCGTCGGATCGCCCGTGAACGCGAGCCGCTGCCAGCTCGCGTGCACACCCGTGTCGCCAACGCCGAGCTGCGCGAGGTCATTGTCGCCCCAGCAGTAGACGGCGCCGGCGGAGAGCGCGCAGACGAAGTTGTCTCCGGCGCCGATGCGGGTGGCGGGAAACGGCGTCGGGTAGGGCTTCGGCGTCGACTGTGCGGGCGACTCCATGTTGCCGGCGCAGTACACGGTGCCGTCGACGATCGCGCACGAGCGGTTGCCGCCGGTCGAGAAATCGTCGACGTGGCCGGCGGGCAGGATGTATGGCGTGGGGACGAGGACCTGACCGAAGACGCCGACGCCGACTTCACCACTCGGGCTGTTGCCCCAGCAGTAGAGCTTGTTGTCGCGATACAGCGCGCAGGTCTGATTGTGCGCGGCGACGACGTGCGAGAAGCCGGCGAGCGGTGCATCGGGGCCGGCCGAGCCGGAACCATCGCCAATGCCGCCGTCACCGTCGGCGCCGCTGATCGGATCGAAACGGAGCCGGCCGCACGCGACCAGCACCAGCGCCGCACATGCAAACCCTCGCATCACCCCGATTCAATCTACACGATCGTCGCGTGCAGCTGACGTTACTTGTAGCGACGCAGCTCGGCGGTCGCGCGCTGGCGCACGATCGGATTCGGGTGGTTCTTCGCCGTGTCCTCCATGTACGGCTTGGCGGCATCCCCGACGTCCTCGCGGAGGAACTTCGCGAGGGTCCAATCGTAGTTCTTCGTCGTGTTGAAGCCCTTGAGCACGAGCTTGATGAGATCCGGATCGCTGCGCAGCTTCGGATCGAGGGCGATCGCCGCGCGCGCCTGCTTGAGGCCGTCGGCCCACCACATCTTGTCGAGATAGAGCAGCGCGAGGTGGTACGGCAGGCGGGCATCGTCGGGATACGTCTTCCGCGCCTTGGTCAGCAGCTCGATCGCAGCCTGGCGCTGGCCATCGGCGAGCTCGTTCGCGCGCGCGATCAGGTCGGCGACCGCGTCACTTTTCGGCGCCGGGACCAAGATCCTGCGGTGCTGTTGCGGCAGCATGCGTTCGAGGCGCCGCCGACGCTACAGCAGGTTGCGCCTACGCAGACGTTCGCCCCCGAGCTCGAAGCATTCGTGGCGCGTGCTCTCGCGAAGCAACCGGACGATCGCTATCGCTCGGCCGCAGACATGAACGCTGCGCTCGATGCGGTCGTGCAGGTACTCGCGCAGCCGGCGCGGGTGTCTGCGCCGGATGTTGTCGCAACGCCGCGAACCGTCACCGATCAGCGACTACTGGAGACCGAGCCCGTGCGCGGCAGTCGTCGCCGCCCGCTGCTAATCGGTGGCGTCGCCGCGGCGCTCGCGACGGTGGTCGTCATCGTCGTCGCCCTGCGCGGCGGTTCGAAGCCCACCCCCGGCGAGCTCGCCGTGAAAGCGACGACACTCGCGCAGACTGGCAGCAATCAGGCAGCGGTCGACCTGCTGGAGCGCGAGCTCGTCGGACGCGCGACCGCCGAGCAAGCTCCCGCGTATCTCGCGCTCGGCCACGCACGCTTCAAGCTCGGCCGCACGCAGCAAGCACTCGCCGCGTACGAACGAGCGCTTCGGGCTGAGCCGTCGGCCGGCGGGGATCCGGAGCTGCGCGCCAACCTCTTGAAGGTGCTCGACGGCAACGGCTCGCTCGCGAGCGTCGTCGCGCTCGACCTGCTGGCAACGCTGACCCCGCCGGCGAGCGATGCGATTGCGCAGTACGCGGCGACCGGCAAGGTCGATGACGCGCGGCATCGTGCGCTGATGATCGCCGAGCGGGATGGCATCACGGTCGACCGCGTCCAGAGCTGGCTGTTGGATCTCGAGCGCGCACCGTCGTGCGAAGATCGCAAGGCGACTATCGAATTGCTTGCCCGCTCGTCGGACCGGCGTGCCCTCGCCGGGCTCAAGCGCGCCCGGATGCTGAAGTGCGTCGAGCGCGAGGCGACCGACGCGATGGCCCGGATCGAAGCAACCGCCAAGTAGTGATCTTTGGCGCAACCGATTACTGCGCCCCGAAGCTGGGCGATTCCGCCACGTGCGGGTTTTGCACGCGTGGCAAAAGCGCGCGGTTTGTCGTCGAGAAACACGTTCCCAAGTCCTCGATCTCGGTCCCGGCGTGGCCGCGTTCGTAGTCGACGCTACAAACGGGCCTTCGGCACTGTAGCAGCATGTCTCGCTACCCCAATGGGCCTTGATTTGTGCGGATGGGTGCGACGGGACCACGACGATCTCGACCGCGCACTGAGTTGTATGTGTGACGCGGCGACACCTCCCAAGGAGCTGGCGAACCTCGTCGAGGTATTTCGCCTGGCGCTTGCCGTCCACTCGGCGACCGAGGCTCATGTCCTCGACCTCTTGCTGACGCGCGTCGGCGGGCCGCGCACGCTCAGCATGATCGTGACGCACACGCGCATCGAGCACTCAGCACAACGCGTGGCTGCGGAGCGCTTGCTCCAGATCCGGCCGGCGAGCCTCGCGTGGTACGAGCACGCAATTGCGCTGCGTGATCTCGTGCTCGATCATGCGAGCCGCTCGGACCGCGCGCGGTGGACGTTCAACGACCATCTGCCGGCGGAGCTCCACGAAGCGCTCGCTACCGAGTACGCCCGCGAACGAATGCGTGTGCTCGGTTGCACCTCGCCGCTGGATCTTGCTCAGCGTCGCGACCATCGCGTCCCGTTCAATCGCGCTGACGCCTAGTCATTGCGCAGTTAGGCGCGTAGGCGTACTCCCACATCGTCGGGCCCCGGAGGTCTTGTAAGATCGTTGGTCGAATGGCGATCGACGACGAGTGGGCGGGGTCTGAGCGGCCTGATCCGTCGGGGCTGGTCGGCAAGATGGCCGGCCGGTACCGGATCGTTAGCGAGGTCGCGACCGACGGTCGGCGCACGCTGTACGAAGCCGAGAACGGCGACGGTGAACGCGTGACGATCGGCGTCGTCCGTGCGGATGGCACGCCCGCGACGGAGCGGCTTCGCAATGGCGAGAAGCTGCGGTCATTGAAACAGCCTGGGCTCGTCAGCGTGCTCGACGTCGGCAAGCTCGACGGCGGCGACCTCTGGGTCGCGAACGAACGCGCGGTCGGCGCCACGTTGCGCACGATGATCACGGGCACGCTACTCGAGCAGCGCCGCGCGCTCGCCATCATCCGCCAAGTGCTCGAGGCGCTCGCCGCCGTGCATGCGGCCGGCGCGATTCACGGCGGCATCACGCCCGAGAGCATCCACGTTGCCGTCGAGGTTGCACTCGACGGTCGCGTCGACCGCGTCAAGCTGACGGACTTCGGCCTCGCGACGCTCGCGGGCTCGGCGAAGGTCGGCGATGGACGCTACGCTGCGCCGGAGACCGCGCTCGGGAAAGTCGATGGCCGCGCAGATCTGTACGCGGTCGGCGCCGTATTGTTCGAGCTGCTTACCGGCCATCCGCCGTTCTTTGCGAACGACGCCGAGGCACTGCGCCGATTGCACGCGTACGGACCGCTGCAGACGCTCGCGCAACGTGCGCCTGGCGTGACGTTCGTGCCTGCGCTCGAAGACGTCGTCGCGAGGGCGCTCGCGAAGAAGCGTGAGGCTCGCTATCAAACGGCTGACGAGATGATCGAAGCGCTCGATCGCGCGATCGAGGCAGTCGAGGCAGCGGCACCGCCACCGCCCGAACCGGACGGTGGACGCCGGCGCAAACCGAACGACTCGCTGCTGGTGCTCGCGAAGGACCTGATGCCTGCGTCGCAAGCGACGAACGATGTCGTCATCCCGGTCAACGTCGATCGAAGGGTTCCCGAGTTGCCGTTGTCGTTGCGCGCGAAGAAGCGGGCGCGCAGCGCGCTCTCGCCGTTCCGCGCGCGCTTCGACAAGCTGTCGCGGCGGCAGAAACAGATCGTTGCGGCCGCTGCGGCAGTTGTCGTCTTGATCGTGATCATCGTCATCGCGCTGTCAGGTGGCGGCAAGCAGTCGCACG
>DASUFX010000723.1:0-12290 GCA_036274355.1 Kofleriaceae bacterium
GAATTGTTCGCCTGCATCCCATGCCGCAGGCTGGTCCCGCACGACCCGTTCGGCGTGAGCGCGACGCGCCTCATAGGTGTCTGGATCGTTCCACGGCGGCGTGAGCGGCCAATCATACCAGTGCTGCACCGTCGGATCCGCATCCCATTTCATGACCGTCACTACGTCTGCGAGCTCGAAGGGAGCCAGACAGATGACACCATCGCTTACCCGGTTCTCCGGCGCGTCGATGGAGATGGCCATGGGTTGCCAGTTTAGGGGCGAAAACGCGAAAACGGACCGCCTTGCGGGCGATCCGTTTCACGCTTCGAAGCGACTGCGCGTTACTCGACGCGCTGGATGATGTGAATGCCGAAATCGGTCTTCACGACGCCCGTCTCGCCAACCTTCAGGCGCAGCGACAGGTTCTTGAACGGCTCGACGAGGCCCGCGTCGGGCGTCACGTCGTAACCTTCACCACTCTTCGCCGAGCCCGGATCCTCCGAGAGCTCCGCCATCAGCGGCTCGATCTTCGAGCCCTTCTGCAGCTTGGCGACCGTGTCCTTGACGAGCTTCTCGAGCTGCGGACGCGTGCGCTTCTTCGCGCGCTCGTCGCCGCCCGCGTTCACTTCGGACCAGCCGAGGAGGATGTGCTTCACCTTGGCCTTCTGCGTTTGCGGCTCGCGCTTGAGGATGTCTGCCGACTCCAGCGGATCCGGCGGCGGCGGCGGGATGCGCTTGATGATGTGCCAGCCAAACGGCGACTTCACGAGACCAACTTCGCCTTCCTTCAGGCGGAGCGAGAGGTTCTTGAACGGCTCGACCATCGGCGCGTCGGGGCTGACCGGATAGGCACGGCCGTTGTCCTTGCTGCCCGGATCCTCGCTGAAGTCTTTCATCAGCTTCGTCATGTCCTCGCCCTTCTGCGCGCGGGCCAGGATGTCTTGCGCCATCTTGTCGGCTTCGGCCTTCGTGCGATCTTTCGCGCGCGGATCACCGCGGCCCGACTTCGCAGCCGGCGCGTCCTTCCAACCGATGAGGACGTGCTGGACATGGACGGTGCCCTTCTCGGGCGGCTCGCGCTTCAGGATGTCCGCTGACTCGAGCGGATCAGGCGGCGGCGGCGGCACGCGCTCCATCACGTGGTAGCCGAACTTCGTCTTGACGATGCCGACTTCCTTCTCTTTGAGGTGAACGGCGAGTGCCTTGAACTCGGGAACGAACGGCGCGTCTGCCTTGACCTCGTACGGTTCGCCGGAGAGCGAGCCCGGATCCTCGGAGTGCTCCTTGATGAGTGCGTCGATCGAGTCCGGATCCTTGCGCAACTTGTCCGCGATCTCTTTGGCGAGCTTGGCGGCGTCGGCGTTCGTGCGTTTTGCGGCGCGCGGATCGAGCCGGCCTTGATAGACCTCGTCGAGATCCTTCCAGCCGATCAGGACGTGCTTGACCTGAACGACGTCGGTCGCTTCCTTGCGGTTGAGGATGTCCTTCGAGTCGATGTCGATCGCGTCGCCGCCCTTCGACGTCGTGGCACCGCTGCCGGTGGTCGTCTTGGCAGCAGGCATCTCATCGAGCTTGCTCTTGCCCTGGTCGCAGGCGGCTGCGACCACGAGTAAAATCGCGAATACCGTTTTACGCATACGGCGCGCATCCTAGCTCGCCGGATCCGTCTGCGCTCGCTTCATGTTCGAAGATCGGCCTAGGCGGGGTTGTTTCCGACAGAGGTTCCCGAGGCCCCGGTCCGTCTCCGGCTGGGTATCACACGATGGATGAGCGGCGATCCGCCGGCACGAACACCAGGAACAATACCCACGCACCGACGAGAATCGCGGCGTAGACGAGCGCGAGCGTCGGGTAGCGCACGATCATCGCGACGATGCAGAGCAGCGACAGCGCGAGTGCGATCCACGGCGTGAACGGATAGCCCGGCGTGCGGTACGGGCGCGGCAGCTCAGGCTCGCGCATGCGCAGTCGGAGCACCGCGATCGACGACAGCGAGTACAGCGTCAGCGCGCCGAACACCGCGATCAAGATGATGTCGCTCGTCTTGCCGGTCGCGAGCGCGATCATGCCGACGCCGAGATTCACGAGCAGCGCGACCACAGGTGTCTTCGTGCGCGCGTTGATCTCGCCGACGATCGCCGGCGCGTAGCGGGCGCGGCCGAACTCGAGGATCGCGCGACTCGCCGCGATCAAGATGCCGTGGAAGCTGGCGATGAGACCGATCAGGCCGATGCCGGTCAGCACGACAAACAGCGGACTCTCGCGCGACACGATGTGACCGATCGCCATCGGCAACGGCGAGTCGGTGGTCACCGCGTGGTTCGCCGGATCGGGGTAGACGACTGCCTGCCAGCCCGCGGCACCGACGGCGCCGAATAGCGTGACTGCAGTCAGCGCGACGAGCGTGGCCATCGCCCACAAGAATCCGCGCGGCAAATCGCGCTGCACGTCCTTCGCTTCCTCCGCGACGTTCGCGATGCCTTCGATCGCGAGGTAGAACCACATCGCAAACGGCAGCGCTGCGAATGCACCGCCCCAGCCGTGCGGCAGCGCGTCGGCGGAGAAGTTGTCCCACGAGAAGCTCGGCAGCGCGACGGAGCCGAACACGCACAGCTCGATCACGGCGACGACGGTGAGCACGAGCTCGAACGTCACCGACAGCTTCATGCCCCAGATGTTGATCGCGGTGAACACGACATACGCAGCGACCGCGATCACCGGAATCGGGATCGATGGAATGGTCTGGTTGATGTAGCTGCCGATCGCGAACGCGATCGCCGGCGGCGCGAGCATGTACTCGACGAGCTGCGCAACGCCGCCGATGAAGCCGAGGTGCGGCCCGAATGCACGTGATGTGTAAACGAACACGCCGCCCGCCTTCGGCAGCGCGCAGGCCAGCTCGGCATAGCCGAGCACGAACGTCACGTAGAGGATGGTGACTACTCCAGTGGCCACCAACATTCCGTACGGCCCACCCTCGGGCAGCCCGAGGTTCCAGCCGAAGTACATGCCGGAGATGACATAGCCGACGCCGAGTCCCCAGATGAGAACCGGACCGAGCGTCTTCTGCAGCTGCGTCATGACGCGTTAGCTCCGTGCGATTTTCGCGGCTGCGTGGTCATCGGCCGTTAGCTCTCGACTGCAAGTCAACAGTGTATATGCTCCGCGCCGTCCATGACTCCACCTGCCCTGCCTAGCCGCGCACGCGTCGTTATCGTCGGTGGCGGCATCATCGGTTGCTCGGTCGCGTATCACCTCGCCCACATGGGTTGGAAGGATGTCGTGCTCCTCGAGCGTGACCGATTGACGTCGGGAACGACATGGCACGCAGCGGGATTGATCGTCACTTTCGGATCACTGTCGGAGACGTCGACCGAGATGCGCAAGTACACGCGCGATCTCTACGCGAAGCTCGAAGCCGAGACCGGCCAGGACACCGGCTTCAAGCCAGTTGGCTTCATCGAGGTCGCTGCCGACAAGGATCGCCTCGAAGAATATCGGCGCGTCTCCGCGTTCAATCGGATCTGCGGCGTCGACGTTCACGAGATTTCGCCCGGCCAGGTTCGCGAGCTGTTTCCGATCGCGAAGACCGACGACATCCTCGCCGGCTTCTACGTCAAAGAAGACGGCCGCGTGAATCCGGTCGACGCGACCATGGCGCTCGCAAAGGGCGCGCGCATGCAGGGCGCGAAGCTGATCGAAAACGTGCCGGTCACCGGCTTCCTCACGAAGCGTGGCGCCGTCACCGGCGTGCGCACCGCGTACGGCGACATCGAGGCCGAGTTCGTCGTCAACTGCGCCGGCATGTGGGCGCGCCAGATCGCGCGCGAGGTCGGCGTCAACATTCCGCTGCAGGCGGCCGAGCACTACTACCTGATCACCGAGCGGATGAAGCAAATCTCGCCGGACTGGCCGGTGCTCGAGGATCCGGGCTCGTATGGTTACTTCCGCGAGGAAGTCGGCGGCTTGATGATCGGCCTGTTCGAGCCGAAGTGCGCGCCGTGGAACGTCGGCGGCATTCCGGGTGACTTCTCGTTCGGCGAGATCCAGCCGGACTGGGAGCGCATGGGCCCGTACGTCGAGAAGGCGATGGCACGCGTACCGATCTCCATGGAGACCGGCGTGAAGAAATTCTTCTGCGGTCCGGAAAGCTTCACGCCCGACCTCGCACCGATCGTCGGCGAGGCGCCCGAGCTCGAGAATTTCTTCGTCTGCGCGGGTCTCAACTCGATCGGCATCATCACCGGCGGCGGTATGGGCCGCTTGATGGCGCACTGGATCATCAACGGTCGCCCCGATCAGGACATCAGCGCGATCGACATCGCGCGCCTGCATGGCTACCAATCGAATCCCGAGTACCGCCGGCTGCGCACCGTCGAGTCGCTCGGCATGGTCTACCAGTGCCACTACCCGTTCCGGAATCTCGAGACCGCACGCGGCGCGAAGAAGTCACCGTTCTACGATCGGCTCGCGGCGCGCGGTGCGTACTTCCGCGACGTCAGCGGCTGGGAAGGCGCCGACTGGTACGGCTGCGATGACAACACGCTCACGTTCAAGAGGCCGCCGTGGTTCCCGCAGTGGCAACGCGAGCACACTGCCGCACGCGAAGGCGTGATCGTGATGGACATGTCGTTCATGTCGAAGTTCCTCGTCGAGGGACGCGACGCCGGCCGCCTGCTCAACTGGATCAGCGCGAACAACGTCGATGGCCAGACCGGCCAGATCACGTACACGCAGTGGCTCGACGAAGCCGGCAAGCTGCAAGGCGACCTCACGGTCACGAAGCTCGCGGACGAAAAGTACTGGGTCGTCGCCAGCGATACCGTGCACCGCCACACGCAGTGGTGGATGAAGCGGCACTTCGGCGACGAGCATGCATTCGTCGCCGACATGACCGCGGCATACGCACAGCTCAACGTGCAGGGACCGCGCTCGCGCGAGCTGATGCAGCTCGTGACGACGACCGACATGAGCAACGATGCGTTCCCGTTCCGCGCCGCGAAGGAGATCGATATCGGCTTCGCGCGCGTGCTGTGCATCCGCATCACGTACCTCGGCGAGCTCGGCTACGAGCTGTACATCCCCACCGAGCAAGCGCTGCACGTCTACGATCGGCTCGTCGAGGCCGGCGAAAAGGTCGGCCTCGTGCACGCGGGCCTCAAGACGCTCGCGTCGTGTCGCATGGAGAAGGGCTACCGCGACATGGGCCACGACATCGACAACACCGACACGGTGCTCGAGGCGGGCCTCGGCTTCGCGGTCGATCTGAAGAAGCCAGGCGGCTTCCTCGGCAAGGACGCGATCGTCGCGCAGAAGGCGGCAGGTCCGCTGAAGAAGCGGCTGTTGCAGATCCTGCTCAAGGATCCGGAGCCGCTGATGTTCCATGCCGAGATCGTGAAGCGGAATGGCAAGCCGGTCGGCTACATCCGCGCGGCGTCGTACGGCCACACGCTCGGCGGTGCCGTCGGTCTCGCGATGATCGAAGCGCCCGAGCCGATCGATCAGAAGTGGATCGATGCCGGCGCGTGGGAGGTCGAGATTGCAAACCAGACCTACCCCGCGGTCGCGTCACTGAAGCCGCTCTACGATCCGGAGAACAAGAAGGTAAAGCTGTAAGCTCGGCGCGTGGTCGCACGTGGGCCAGGCGATGTCGGATGCGCGCACTGCACGTTGATCGGCGCGGATCGACCGTGCCCGGTCTGCACGCACCTCGTCTGCGAGAGGTGCGCGAGCGACTGGACAACGTGCAGCGAGCCGTCGGGTCGCGTCATCCGGCTCGGCTTGACCGCGCGTGTGCGCGACGTCGATCCGTCGGGCCGACTCGCACTCGTCTCGCACTGGCGCCAGCCGCTGCGCGTGTTCGACTTGCGTCAGCTGCGCTGGGTCCGAGATATCCGGTTGCCTCGCGGCGCATACCTGTGGAACCGCACCCGGCCGCCACGCCTTACGAGCGATGGACGTTTCATCCACGCGGTATGGGGTGCAGGTACCGGCTACGAACGAACCGACACGCTCGTGTTCAAGGGCATGCGATTCGACAAGCTGGGCAGCAATAACACGGAGCTCGTGCCCTCTGCCGAGGTTCCCGATCACGGCACGGCGGTGTCGCCGACGCGCGACGTCTTCTATTACGTGACCGACACGCAGCGGGTCGCGCTGATCGACGGCGGACGCGCGGTTTCCGTCGAGCCGTTGCCGCGCAAGGTCGTCCACTCGGTGTACTTCGATGCGGAACGCGAGCTGCTTGCGTGCGGCGGTTGGAAAGAGATCGTCCTCGATCACACGGTCGATGGTCACCTGAGTCGCGTCACGCGTATCGAGACCAGGAACACCGGCGACGTGCACTGGCTCGCGCTGGCGGGCGGCTGGCTCGTCGCCGCGATCTGGGTCAGCGGCACGAGCGCGATCGAGATCCGCGAGCTTTCTGACAACCTCGCGATCGGTCCGGTCCGGCATCGCCACGTGACGACGCGGCTGCGTGCAGCAGCTCTGTCGCGCGACGGCCGTTACTTCGCGTTTGGCGACTACAACGGTCTCGTCGTCCACGAGCTCGCGACCGATCGCACGACGGTGTTCACCGAGCACTCCGACGAGATCAATTTCGTCAGCTTCTCGCGCGACGATCACACGCTGATCTCGGCCGACACCGACAATCGCGTCGTCATGCGCCCGCGGACAGAGGCCGGCTACGCGAAGCCGGTGATCGCGATCGATGTCCCCAGCGAAGGCGTCGATCTACCCCGCTTCCAGCCCCGCGCGGTCCCCTGAAAGCCGAGTAGTCCGGCTTGCAGAAACGCGTGCTTGTCGCCGTTTTTCGTGGCTGGCGCGGAGTTAGCCGCATCTGGCAAACGCGAGCCGGCAGCATCTGGGGTCTCGCGGTGATGCAGGGGTGTCGCAAGCATGTAATGAGACACCCGCCGCAGACAGCGCACTTTTCGGTCGCACGGCGGTCTAAATCGACGATGATGCCCACCATGATGAGGCGGTACACGCTGGCGTTGCTATTGGCTTTCGGCTGCGGTGGTACGAACCCGATGGGCGGCGACGACGTCCAGCCGCCGATGGATGGGAACGGCAGCAACGGCGGCGACGCCGACACGTTCCAGCCACCGGCTGGCTACACGAAGCTGATCGGCCGCACGTGGACGCTGGCAGCGGGACAGCACGACATCTACAAGTGCGTGCGCATCCACGTCCCGACGGACACGTACATCACGAGCATCATCGCGCAGGCGCCTCCCGGCACGCACCACACCGTGCTCTCGATCGCGAGCAGCTTGGGCGGGTCGGCTGGCCCAGATGGCGAGTATGACTGCGAAGTGCGGACGCTCGGCCTCAACATGCTGTACGCCTCCGGCGTCGGCACGTCGCCGCTCGACTTCCCCACGGACGTCGGCGTCAAGATCGCCGCGGGCACGCAGATCCACCTGAACCTCCACCTCTACAACGCATCCGACGACACGCTCAGTGGCGACTCTGGAATCTGGGTGAAGTCGCAGCCGACGGCGCCGCCGATGCTCGCCGAGATGCAGTTCGCTGGTCCGCTCGACTTGACCATTCCAAAGATGTCGACCAACTATCCGATCACGAGTACGTGCACGATCAACAACTCGTACCAGCTGTTCGCACTGTGGCCACACATGCACAAACATGCCGTTCACCAGAAGATCGAGCTGCTCCGTGGCACGGCGCAACCGGTCACGCTGCACGACATGCCGTATCAGTTCGGCGAGCAGAAGTACTGGCCGCAGAGCCCGGAAATCCAACTGCAGCCTCAGGACAAGATCCGCGTGACATGCAGCTACGACAACCCTACGAATGCCGACATCAACTGGGGTGATAGCTCCGACGAAGAAATGTGTTTCGGCGGCATGTACCGCTATCCGTCCCAGGGCAGCATCTTGTTCTGCCAGAACTGATCGCACGAGCGTGATCTGGAGCGTGGCGCGCGGACGCGTCACCGGGGTATCGTCGCTAACGATGCGACGTACAACTCGTTGGGTGCTGGGCGGCGTCCTGGCAGCGGTGGCGCTCGTTAGCGCGAGCGGCTGCTTCAAAGGCGAATTCGCAAACTGCAAAGTGACCTGCGCGACCAGCGCCGACTGCCCCGGCAGCCTCGAGTGCAATCCGCAGGGCGTCTGCTCGCCAGGCGGCGACATGTGCTCGGCAATGCCCGACGCGGATCTGTCGAAGCCGCAGACGTTGACGGTGTCGACGATGGGGGACGGCGCGGTGACCTCCGACCCCGCCGGCATCGATTGCGGCGCGACCTGCATGCACGACTTCCCGCCGCTCTCGTCGGTGACGCTCACTGCGGCGCCGGCGGGCACGTCGGTGTTCGACGGCTGGACCGGCGACTGCGCGGGCCAGGCCGAGACGTGCTCGCTGACAATGGACGGGCCGAAGTCGGCGACCGCGAAGTTCGCGACGCACGGCGCGCTGCGCTTCGTGAAGCAGATCAGCTTCTCCGGTCAGGATTTCGTCGGTAGCGAGCTCGCGGTCGATTCCAACGGCGACGTGATCGCCACCGGCTCGATCGACGATCAGGGCGCGCCCGGCTTCTACACCGTGAAGTACGGCAAAGACGACGGTCACATCATCTGGGAGAAGAAGACGATCGTCTCGGGCGGCTTCTTCGGCATCGGTGGTCTCACGACCGATAGCAGTGGCAACGCGTACATGTGCACGCGGTTCCAGGGCCAGGGCGCGGCGACGATCGGCCCGTCGACCGTCACGGGTGACCTGTTTGGCAACGTGCTCGTCGTGAAGTACGCCGCTGCCGACGGCAACATCGAGTGGGCGAAGTCATGGGGCGGCTCGGCCCAGGAAGAGTGCGCCGGCATCGTGGCGTCGGGCACGGACATCTTCGTGACCGGCTACACGTCGAGCAATCCGTCGAACTTCGACAGCCAGGTGCTCGCGGGCTCGGTCAACAACGGCTTCGTCGTGCGCGCGGTGCAGTCGAACGGCCAGGCTCAACAGGCGATCCTGCTCGGCGCGAACTTCCAGATCTACGACATTGCCGAGAACCAAGGACAGATCGCGGTCGTCGGTTCGTTCACGGCTAGCAACTACATCACCGGCAGCTGCAACTTCACGTCGACGGCGACCGGCACCGACGGGTTCATCATGAACATGTCGAGCAACCTCGTGTGCACGTGGAACAAGACGTTCGGCAGCCTGACCGCGAACCAAAACACGGCGAGCTTTGCAGTCGCCGATGTACCGGGAGGCGGCTGGGCTGTTACTGGCTACTTCGAGGGCTCGGTGAACTTCGCCGGCACCGGTTCGGCCGTCGGTAACCAAGGCGGCCGTGATGCGTTCATCGCGCGCTATGCGGGAAACGGCACCCACATCTATTCGTTCGGCTACGGCGCCGCCGGCAACGACTATGGGCGCGGCGTCGACGTCACACCGACCGGCGAGGTGGTGTTCGGTGGCGAGTTTCAGAACACGGTCACCTTCGGCGCGACCATGCTCACGACGACAAACCAGGACGTCTTCATGACGCGCCTGTCCGCGGGCAATACGCCGACCCATCAGTGGGCGGCCAAGGTCGGCGGCACGGCGAGCGAACAGGTGCAGGGGCTCAAGGTCGATGCGCAGGGCACGGTGAGCGTGCTCGCCTACTGGACCGGCATGACCGACATCGGTGGCATGCAGCTCACGGCTGCTGACTACGACGCGTTCGTCGGCTCGTTCGTGCGCTGAGCTGATCGTTCAGAAGCGCCAGGCGTAGCCGGCCGCAGCGCCGCCGCGCGTCAGCTGCAGCGACACTTCCGGCTGCTGCGTCGCGCCGCTGCGCGATAGCACGAGGAACACGACGCCGGTCGCGAGGAACGCGCCGCCGGCGACGCTCGCGATCACCGCGTTGCGGTTTGCCGCGTTGCCGTCACTCTCGAGCGCCTTCGCGTCAGCGCCGGTGCACGACGTCTCGCACAGCTTCGCGAGATCGTCGTTCGCCGATTTGCCGTCGAGCGCGAACTTGATCGCGAGACCGCCGCCGAGCGCGCCAACGCCAATCGCCGCGATGCCCGCCCACTTCATCCAGCCGCGCGGGTTCGCCGCCGGCGGCGTCTCGGGCCGTTCCTCGTCTTCCGGCTTCTCGAGCGGCTCGGGCTGTGCCGTTGTTGTCGTCGGCGTCGTCGTGGTCGGCGTTGTCGTGGTCGGCGTCGTCGTCACCGGCGGTGGTGTGGCCGGCTGGGTCTCGGCGCACTTTTCCATCTCGGTGATGCGCTCGCGGACCTTCGCCGCGTTCGGCGCCTTCGGCACGCGGCGCAGATACGTCTTGTAGAACGTCGCCGCCTCGCGGCAGTCGCGCTTGAGGCGATACGCCTGCGCGATGTTGTAGAGGTAGCCCGGCTCGTCAGAGATCCGGAACGCTTCTTTGAAGTCGGAAATCGCCGCGTCGTACTCCGCGAGCTCGAAGTGCTTGTTGCCGCTCGTCTCGAGCGCCGACACGTCTGGTTTCTGCTGCGCCGACGCGACCGCCGTCCACAGCATGACAAAGGTGATTGCAACGAAGCGCTTCATGTCAGTTCTTCTTTGGTGTCACGCGAATGAGCCCATCATCGTCGTCTCCGCCAGGCGGAGGCGTCGTGCCGGGATCGGGTTTGGGCCTCTTCGGCGGCTTCTTCTTCGGCGGCGTTGGCTTCGGCGTGTCGACCGCGACCGTCGACGTTGCAGCATCGGGCGTCGCCGCAACTTCGACCGCTGCATCGGCCGGCGCGGCAACAACCGCCGTCGCAGCATCGGGCGTTGGCGGCGGCGCGACCGTCGCGGCATCGGCAGGCGTCGCGACCACGGGCGGCTGCGCGGCCGGTTCTGGCTTGTCCGCGGGCTTCTTGCTCAGCACGACCGCGATCGCCGCGCCCGCAGCGCCGACGACGCCGAGTGCTGCGAGCGCGTAGAGCCCCGTGCGCTTCTTCGGCGCATGGCGCTCGGTCAGCATCTGGCCGCTCGACTGCCCCATCGTCGACAGCGCGTGCGGCGGTGGCACCGCTTGCGGCGCGATAACGGTCGCGATGCCACGCGGGTGCGTCGGGATCTGCGACGGATGCTGCGCGTCGCGGTAGTACGCGAGCACCTGCATGACCTGCGTGAGCGTCGGCCGTGCGTTCGGATCCTTCGCGAGCAGCCCGAGGACCAATCGATCGAGCTCGCCCGGAATCCCCGGCGCGACCGACGACGGCAGCGACGGCGGCGCTTGCATATGCGCGACGAGCAGCGCCATCGCGGTGTCCTCGATGAACGGCAGCCGACCGGTCAGCATCTCGAACGCGAGTACGCCGAGCGCGTAGTTGTCGCTACGCGTATCGATCGAGCGACCGAGCGCCTGCTCCGGTGACATGTACGCGGGCGTGCCGAGCAACGCGCCGGCCTGCGTCTTGTTCGCTCGGGGATCGTTGTCGTCGTTGTGCTTGACGAGGCCGAAGTCGAGGAGCTTGACGAGAGGCTTTGCGCCGCGCACGTCGACGAGGAACACGTTGTGCGGCTTGAGGTCGCGATGAATGATGCCCGCTGCGTGCGCGGCGTCGAGCGCGGCCGCGATCGCGTAGAGGACGTCGCAGGTCTCGGGAATCGTCGGCACGCCACGCTTGAGCCGATCCGAGAGGCTCACGCCCTTGAGCCACTCCATCACCATGTACTGGCGACCGTCGGGCAACACGCCGAACGCGAACACGTCGACGATGTTCGGGTGACCGATCTGATTCACTGCGCGCGCTTCCATCACGAAGCGCTCGACCATCTGCTGGTTGCGGCAGATCTCGGGAAGCAGGACCTTGATCGCGGCGCGCTTGCCGATCACCGGATGGATCGCGCCGTAGACCTGGCCCATCCCGCCTTCACCGACGATGCCTTCGACCCGGTACTCGCCGACCATCGTTCCGGGCGCAAGCGCCGGATCGGTTTGCCCTTCCTGCCACATCCTGGGCCGTCGAGAGTAGCAAAACGTGCCCATGCGTGCAGGTACTTCCGTGACCTCGGCGCGCACGTCGCGACGTAACCGCCGCAGAAGCGCGGTCACGACGGGAACGCGTCTTGCTCGAATGCCTGAGCGATGACCCTCACACGTGTCGGCTTGCTGGTTGCGCTCGCAGCATGTGGCAAGGACCCGGCGACGGCCGGCGACGATGAATCAACGCCGGATGCGGGTGAGATCACACCGACCGGCTACACGCGTTTGATCGGCCGCACGTGGGAGCTACCGGCTGGCGCGAACATCTACAAGTGCGCCCGCGTGACCGTGCCTGCGGACATGTACATCACGACGATCATCGTGAAGAAACCGCTCGGCACGCATCACA
>DASUFX010000724.1:0-4260 GCA_036274355.1 Kofleriaceae bacterium
GCGCCGTTCGCGAGCTGCTTCGCTTCGAGCAGCGCGATGCCGAGCTGGGGAAACCGGTGGCTCAACCGATATGCCGTCGCCACACCGGTGAAGCCACCGCCGATGATTGCGACATCGACATCGAGATCGCGAGCCAGCGGCGGTGCCGGCGTGTCGGCGGGCGCGCCGAGCAGCCAGACGGCAGAGTTGTCGTCGAACGCCCGGTCCGCGCTCACTTCACGTTGCCGAAGCTGACCAGCTTGGTCTCGAGGTTGTCGTAGACGCCTTCGCGGCCGGACTCGTGACCGATGCCGCTGTCCTTGCGGCCGGAGAATGGCGCCTCGGCGGCCTGCGGTGCCCACTCGTTGATGCCGACCATGCCAAAGTCGAGACGCTCGTATGCCTTCATCGCGGCACCGAGGTCGTTCGTGAACACGTACGCCGCGAGGCCGTAGCGCGTCGAGTTCGCCGCGGTGATCGCGTCGTCGAGTTGATCGAACGAGGTCATCGCGAACAGCGGACCGAACACTTCTTCGGCGAACGCCGGCATCGTCGGCGCGACGTTGCCGAGCACGGCCGGCTCGAGGAAGTAACCGCGACCGGCCGGCCGCTTGCCGCCGGTGCGCAGCGTGGCGCCCTGCTCCGTCGCATTCGCGATCAGGCCTTCGACGCGGTCGCGGTGGCGGCCGCTGATCAGCGGGCCGATCCGCGTCTTGGGGTCGAGTCCGGAGCCGACCGGCAACTTGCGCGTCTCCTCGACGACGACTTCTTCGAACGTCTTCAGCTGATCGCGCGCGACGAAGAACCGCTGCGGCGAGATGCAAACCTGGCCCGCGTTGCGGAAACGCGCGCCGACCGCGCCACGCGCGACCGCCTCGACGTCGACATCCGGTAGTACAAGCACGGGCGCATTGCCGCCAAGCTCGAGCGAGAGGCGCGTCATCGTGCGCGATGCGCCGTCCATCAGCAGCTTGCCGACGGCCACCGAACCCGTGAAGCTGAGCTTCTTCAGCTCCGGCCGATCGAGCATCGCCTGGCCGATCGGATGCGGCTCGCCGTGCACGACGTTGAGCACACCGGCTGGGAGCCCCGCCTCTTCGAGGGTCGCTGCGACCGTCATCAGCGACAGCGGCGTCAGCTCGGCCGGACGGCACACAACCGTGCAGCCGGCGGCGAGCGCCGCTGCAATCGCGCGCGCGGGGTTGTAGGCGGGAAAGTTCCACGCCGTGATCACACCGACGACGCCGATCGGCTCCTTGAGCACCATCATCCGCTTCGTCGGCACGCGCGCCGGGATTTGGTAGCCGGTGACGCGCTTGCCCTCCTCGGCGGAGTACTCGAACAATGCGGCCGCAACCTTCCATTCGCCCATGGCCTCGGCGAGCGGCTTGCCCGCCTCGCGCACCGTGACCTCGCCATACAACTGCGCGCGTTGCCGCATGAGCTCGGCCGCACGGACGAGAATCTCGCCGCGATCGTAGGAGGTGCGTGCGCGCCAGTCCGGAAGCGCCCGGTGCGCGGCGTCGATCGCGCGGTGGGCGTCGTCGGCGCCGCCGTACGGCAGGTTCGTGATGACGTCCTCGGTCGCCGGGTCGATCAGATCACGGCGCCCGCCGCCGATCGCGTCTACCCACGCGCCATCGATGAATTGTTCTCTGCCCGTCATGGTCCGTGCTCCTCGACGTATGCGAGCGCTTCGCCAACGACGGCGAGCGCCTCGCGCAACTCGGCCTCGCTGATCGTGAGCGGTGGCATGAAGCGGATGCAGTTCGAGTACAAGCCGGCGCGGATCAGCAGCACGCCGTTCGCGACCGAGCGCTTGATCACCGCGAGCGCATTCGGCGCCGCCGGTGTCTTCGCCTCGTGATCGGTGACGAGCTCGATCAGCATCATCGGTCCGAGCCCACGTACGTCGCCGATCAGCTTCGAGCGCGCTTGCATCGCGGTCAGCTCCGTCCGCAGCAGGTCGCCGATCGCACGCGCGTGCGCCAGAAACTCGGGCTGCCGGATCATCTGCACCGCTTGGATCGCGCCCGCACACGCGATCGGGCTGCCGCCGTACGTGCCGCCGACGCCGCCGAGGTGCGGCGCGTCCATGATGTCGGCACGGCCAGTCGTCGCCGAAATCGGCAACCCAGCACCGAGTGCCTTCGCCATCGTGATGACGTCGGGCACCACACCTGCCTGTTCGATCGCGAACAACGTGCCGGTGCGGCCGAATCCGGTCTGCACCTCGTCGGCAATCATCACGATGCCATGCTGCGTGCACAGCTCGCGGATCCGCCGCAGATAGCGTGGCGGCATCGGAATGAAGCCCGCCTCGCCTTGCACCGGCTCGATGATGATCGCCGCGAGCGCCGCCGGATCGATCTGTGCGATCAGCGCCCGCTCGAGCTGCGTGATGCACATGTCGACGTACGCCTCTTCCGACATGCCGCGCGGCCGCCGATACGGCTCCGGTGCCGCAATTCGATAAATCTCCGGCGCGAACGGACCGAAGCCCTGCTTGAACAGACCGTACTTGCTGGTCAGGCTGAGCGTCAGCAGCGTGCGGCCGTGATAGCCGCCCTCGAAGCACAGCACGCCGGCGCGCTTCGTATGCGCCCGCGCGATCTTCACCGCGTTCTCGACGGCTTCGGCGCCGCTGTTCGCGAGCAATGTCTTCTTCGCGAAGTCGCCCGGCGTGACCTCGTTCAACAGCTCGCACAGCGCGACATACGGCTCGTACGTCGCGACCAGCGCGCACGGATGCAACAGCCGGCGCGCCTGCGCTTCGACGGCCGCCACGACCGGCGGCGGACAATGACCCGCGAGCGTCATCCCGATGCCGCCGGCGAGATCGATGAGCACGTTGCCGTCGACATCGACAACGCGCGCGCCCTCTGCGCGATCGATCACGACATCGGTCGACTTCGCGAGCCCTTTGGTCACCGCGCGTTCGCGGCGCGCCAGCATCTCGCGGCTCTTCGGACCTGGAATCTCGGTGACTCGTTGGATGGCTGTCATGATGGAAAGCTCACCTCTTTCGCTGCGGGCAACACGAGCACGACGCCGTAGTGGTCGCACGCTGGGTCATCGATATAGCCTGGGATCAAGCCGCGCAGCTCGAACCCGATCTTGCGCTGCGCGCTGATCGTCGGATCGTCGCGGCGGCCGGCGACAAGCTCGTCGTAATACGCCTGCGCCGTCATCGTCTGCTTGAGTGGCCCGTAGCCGATCGGCATGCCGACCGTCATCTGACCGGATAGGCCGAGCTCGCGCACGAGCACCTGCCGCGTCGCATACAACGCGCGCGCGACGCCGCGACGCCGATACTCGGGATGCGTGCCGATATCGGCGCCATACAGCCATTTCCCGTCGGGCTGGTGCGACGTCAGCCAACCGCCTTGGATGATGTCGGCGAACGTGTGATCGGGATGCGCGAAGTCGAAGTCGTAGCGGATCGTCGACGTCATGCCGACCACGCGCGCCCCATCCACCACGACGAGCTGCCCCTGCGGAAACAGCTCGACGTGCTTCCGGTAGTGCGGCGCCTTGAACCGCTGCTCGTCGGCGAGCGTCGGAAACACGATGCGCTGCAGTTCCTCGAGCTGCAGGGCGTGCTCGGGGCCGGTGTGCCTCACGACGAGGCCATGCCCGAACCGCCGCTCGCTCACACTTCGCTCCGCTTACCGCCCTCGGTGTAGCGCACCGCGTACAGATCGGTCCGCCGATCGAGCCACGTGCGCAAGCTGCCGGTCAGACGACTACGCCGCAGCACTTCGATGTCGAGCTCGTTGAGCAACATCGTCTCGACGTTCGGCGTCGCTTCGTCCGACACGCCGTCGCGCGCGAACGGAAGGTCACACGGCGTCAGCACGCACGCTTCGCCGTAGTGAATGTCGGCGCCTTGCACGAACGGCAGGTTGCCGATAGGCCCGGCGAGCACCGCGTACATGCCGTTCTCGATGCACCGCGCGGCCGCACACAGCCGAATCCGCATGTACCCGGAGCGGATGTCCATGTTGAACGGGACGAACAGCAGCATCGCGCCTTTGCCGGCGGCGATGCGCGCGAGCTCGGGAAACGCGACATCCTCGCCGATCAAGATCGCGATCTTGCCGCGATCGGTGTCGAACACGCGCACCTCGTCGCCGGCCGAGACGCCCCACCACTTGGCCTCCGACGGCGAGATGTGGAGCTTGTACTGCTTCTCGACCGAACCGTCGCGCCGGAACAGCGAGGCGATGTTGTAGAGCTTCTCCCGCTCGACCGCGAGGTGGCTGCCGCCGATGATGTTGA
>DASUFX010000725.1:0-4714 GCA_036274355.1 Kofleriaceae bacterium
AAACGCCGCGAGTGACCAGACGACGACGGCACACGTCGCGATCACGAGCGCGGTGATCGCGAGCGTCAACCCGATCGCGCGACCGGGGACATTCTCGGGCTGTTCTGGGATCTCGACAGTCATGTCGTTGTCTCGTAGGCAAGGCCCGTGGCGAGGTACGGATCGCCGACCGGCAGGAGAGGAACGCCGCGCATGCGCCACGTGCACACCGCGGTCACGAGCCCGCCGATCGCGCACAGCGCCGCGAGGTCGGTCCACGACGGGATCGGCATCGCGCTGACGCGCGGGATCACGAGCCACCACATGTCGAGGTAATGCCCGACGAGCAGCATCACGGCGATACCTCCGACGTAACCGGCGCGTCGCTTGAGCCGGCGCGGGAACAGCAGCGGGAACGGCAACGCGAAGCCGAGGACGACGAGAAGCGCCGTCACGAATCGCCAGCCGTCGGTGCCGCGGTCGACATAGAACTGCGCCTCGTTCGGCTTGTTCGCGATCTGGATCAACATCACCTGGAAGTAGGCGATGTACGCCCACAGGATCACGAACGCGTGAAGCAGCCGACCCATCGCGTGGAAGTGGCCCGGGGTGAGTGGCATGCAGCGCTCCGCGACGCCGCGCCACGCGAGCACAGCGACCATCGCGAGCCCCGCCGTCAGCGCGCCCGTGAGCACGTAGAGACCGAATCCCGACGACCACCACGCCGGCTGCAGCGACATCAGCCAGTCGAATGCGGCGAACGTGATCGCGAGACCGACGATCGGCAGCACCGCGGATGACAGCACGCGCTCGCGGTGAAGCGCGTCAGTGCGGAGCGGGGCGGGCGGTTCCGGGCGCGCGTCGCGCCGTCGCGACCAGCGAATCAGCAGCTCGGCGGGGATGATGAACGCAACGAAGTACAACTCGGTGCGGAACACGAAGAATGGGGTGGATAGGTACGTTTGCTTCACCTCGACGGCGTGCAGGTAGCGGCCATCGGGCGCTACCCACGGCCACACCCACTCGGCGCCGAGGAACAATGGGATCGCGAGGATCGCGACGGGGAGGAGGCCACCGGCAATCGCCTCGGTAAGCCTGCGCACTGCCGCCGGCCACCGCGAGTTTGCCGCGTAGCCGATCACGAGTAGCGCGAGACCGCCGATCGCGACGGTGGCGACCGCGCACCACGCCGCAAGATACGCGGCAAACGCGCGCTCGGGCTCGATCGCGATCCCGATCGCGACGCCGATCGCACCGACGATGCCGACCACCGCTGCGATCAGCAACGTCGGCCGCCCGTCGAATTCGCGCCTCAGTGCAGCCATCGCCGCGCCTCCGCTTGCAGAGAAGGTGAGAGCTGGTCGAGCGCAACGTCGCGCTGCTGCAGCGCTCGCAGGTAGTGCAGCACCGCGTAGCGATCGGGTGGCGCAAGCGATGTGGCGTACTCGGGCATCAGCCCGTAGCCAGTCGTGATCACAGTGAGGATGCGCTCGTCGGTGAACGCTGCGACCCGCGGATCGATCAGCGATGGCGGCCGGCGCAGCGTCATCGCGCGTGCGACGGGCGAGTCGCCGTCGGCACGGAGGCCGTGGCAGGCGGCGCACATGCGGTCGAAGCGATCGTGCCCGCGCTCGAGCAGCGCGCGCGTGATTGGCGGTGGTGGCGCCGGTGTGTCCATCGCGACGATACCGGCAGGCGGCTCGAGGTTGCAGCTGTCGTTCGGCAGCAGCGTGGTCGTGCCGTGCACGGTGCACTTGTCGGGCGCTTGCATGCGGTGCAGCGACCAGTCGCAGCCCGCGATCGCGAGTAGAGCGAGCAACGCGCGCGTCATCCGATGCCCCCGAAGCCGTGGAGTTGTGTGGGCCGGATCGCCTGCAGCGCGTGCGTGATCGCGTCGCGATCCCACGCGGGATCGTCGGCACCGACGGCAAGCCAGAACCCGGCGCGCGTCGCTGACTCGAAGCCCGGGACGTCGAAGATCGGATCCCACAGTTTGAACAGCCGCGACACGATGACGAACGCGACGAACACTGTCAGTGCGCCGACGAGAAAGCCCATCTCGACCGTGATGATCGTGAACGGCAGCGGCATGTGCGGCGGCCGCGAGCCGAGGTCGATCGGATAGAGGTAGGCGACGAGGAGCCACTGCAGGAAATACGCGCCGACGGCTCCGGCAAGTCCACCAATGCCGGCCGCGATCGCGAGCGGGGACCGCCTCGCTCCGAGTGCGGCATCGACTTCGCGAAATGGCACCGGCGTGTACGCCTCGAGCTGTACGAGCCCCCGCGCGCGCATCGCTCGAATCGCGGCGAGTAGCGATTCCTTCGTCAGATACTCGGCAGCAATTCCGCGCCTCACTCGACCTCCTCCTTGATCTCGCTGACGGGAACGAACGGCATCAACCGCAAGAACACGAGGAACAAGAGGCCGAAGAAGCCGAACGTGCCGACCAAGATGCCGAGATCGACCCACGTCGGTGTGTAACTTCCCCACGCAGAGGGCAGCTGATCGCGCATCAGCCCTTGCACGATGATCACGTAGCGCTCGAACCACAAGCCGACGAGCACGAGCACCGAGATGACGAACAGCACCAGCTTGGCGCGGCGCACGCGGCGCCACCACAACAGCTGCGGGATGATCGCGTTGCAGCTGAGCATCGTCCAGAACGCGAGGCTGCCGGGATGGTGGCCGAACATCAGCGAGCGCTCGGCGGGCTCGCCGCTGTAGTACGCGCCGAAGTGCTCGACGATGTAGCCGTAGGTGACGATCCAACCGGTGACGAGCATCAGCTTCGCGCAGTTGTCGAGGATGCGATCCGTGATCACGTGCTCGATGCCGTAGAGCACCCGGATCGGGATCGCGAGCACGAGCACCATCGCGAAGCCGGAGAAGATCGCGCCGCCGACGAAGTAGGGCGGTTGCAGCGTCGAGTGCCAGCCGGGCGTGAGGCCGATCGCGAAGTCGGATGACACGACGCTGTGCACCGAGACCACGAGCGGTGTCGCGATGGATGCGAGCATCAGGTACGTCACCTTCCAGTGGCGCCACGAGCGTGAATCGCCGCGCCAGCCGATCGCGAGCAGACCGTACAGCTTGCGTGCGCGCAGCGACGGCGCGTGATCGCGCAGCGACGCCAGATCCGGAATCATGCCGACGTACCAGAAGACGACCGAGACGGTGAGATAGGTCGTGACTGCGGCGGCGTCCCATGGCAACGCCGATTTGACCTGCGGCCACACACCCATCACGTCGGGGTAGGGCAGGAGCCAGTACGCGAACCATGGCCGGCCGAGGTGGAGAATCGGGAACAGCGCCGCCTGGACGACCGCGAACACGGTCATTGTCTCGGTGAGCCGGCTGATCGGGTTTCGCCAGTGGTTCTGCTCGAGCAGATAGAGGATGGCGGAGATGAACGTGCCGGCGTGACCGATTCCGATCCAGAAGACGAAGTTGATGATCGCGAACGCCCACCCGGTCGGGATGTTCGTACCCCAGACGCCGATACCCGTCGCGACGGTGTAGGCGATCAGTACGCCGAGCATTCCGGTCCCCGCGCCACACAGCGCGAACGCCGACCACCAGTGCAGGCCGGGCCGCGCGCGAACGCGGGTGAACAGATCGTCGTGGACGCGCTCGAGCTCGGTCATTTGCGCCCTCGTGTCTGGTCACGTGGATTCCGGATCTTCGCCAGGTACTGCGTGCGCGGCCGCGTCCCGAGCTCGTGCAGTGCATTGAAGCTGCGTGCGTCGGTGCGCGTGGCGGCGAACGCGGTGCCGCGCTCGTGGAGCTCGCCGAACAGGATCGCACCGGTCGGGCACGCTTGCTGGCATGCGGTCACGACCTCGCCGGCGCGGACCTCGCGATGCTCGACGATCGCGCGGTGTTCGGCGCGGCGGATGCGCTGCACGCAGTACGTGCACTTCTCCATCACGCCGCGCGAGCGCACCGTGACATCCGGGTTGTATTGCAGCGCGCGCGTGGAGGTCTGCTCGTACGCGAACCAGTTGAAGCGGCGGACCTTGTAGGGACAGTTATTCGAGCAGAACCGCGTGCCGATGCAGCGGTTGTAGACCTGCTCGTTGAGACCGTCGGGGCTATGCGTCGTCGCGTTGACCGGGCACGCGTATTCGCACGGCGCGTATTCGCAGTGCTGGCACGGCATCGGCTCGTTGACGACGACGCCGTCCTCGCGCACGTAGCGATCGATGCGGATCCAGTTCATGTGGCGGCCGCGGGCGACATCGCGTGGACCGACCGTCGCGATGTTGTTCTCGGCCTGACACGCGACCATGCATGCGCTGCAGCCGGTGCAGATCGAGGTATCGATCGACATACCCCACTGCGTGCCGTCGCGCGGTTGCGGCGGCAGTAGCGACGCCTGCTCGCCGCGCAGATGAGCAACGAAGTTGGGTTGCGCAGCGAACGCGGCGAGCGTTGCCGCTGGCGCGATCTCGCGGCCGTGCTCGGCGAACGTCATCTGCGTGCGCGGCAGGACCGTCTTGCCGGCGAGCACGCGCACGGCGCCATGGAGCAGCAGGCGATCGTCGGTGCGCAGCGCGTAGCCGTCGCCGCCGATCTGGTCGGCGATCGGCAGCTGCGGGACGTGTTGGCCATAGCCGAGCTCGACGGTGATCGAACCATCCGCAGCGCCGGGCACCACGATCACCGGCAACGCGAGCTGCCCGGCGGTCGTCGTCAGCTCGAGCCGGCTGCCATCGGCGACACCGAGCCGGTC
>DASUFX010000726.1:0-2749 GCA_036274355.1 Kofleriaceae bacterium
GATCTAGCCCGCGCTCGATCGTCGTCTCTTCAGGAGGTCAGCAAATTATGCGTTTCATGGTCATGCACAAAGTCGATGCGAAGATGGAGGCTGGCGAGCGGCCCGACCAATCCATCGTCCAACGGATGGGGCAGCTCGTCGGGCGCTCGCTCAAAGCCGGCATCTTCAAAGATGGCGCCGGGCTACATCGGAGCGCGACGCGCGCGCGTATCACGTTCAACGGCGGCAAGCCGTCGATCACGCGCGGCCCCTACGCCGGTGGCAACGAGCTGACCGCGCGATTTGCACTGATCTCGACGACCGGCATCGAGAAAGCGATCGAGCTCGCAACGCAGCTCGGCGAGGCCGCTGGTCAACGCGAGATCGAGATCGGTCCCGTCGTCGAGGGTTGGGATCTCAATGGCAGCCCGCGCCCCGCCGATGCGCCACACCGGTTCTTGCTACTCGTCAAAGCCGACGCCGCGTTCGAAGCCGGTGCGCCGCAGCCCGCCGCGGTCAACACGTTGCTCGCGCGTTGGAAACGCGACGGCGTGCTGCAATCGGACATCTCGATGAAGTCGAGCAAGACCTCCGTGCGCTTCAAAGCAGTCAGCGGCAAGCGCACGTGGCTCGATGGACCGTTCACCGAATCGAAGGAGCTGATCGCAGGCTTCTCCGTCATCGAGGTGGACTCGCTCGACGACGCGAAGAAGTTTACCGAGGAGTACGCAGCGATCCTCGGCGACAACGAGGTCGACATTCGCGAAGTCGCGGTCTGAGCACGAAATACCGGCGCTGGTGTCTGCGTGCTGACATCAGCGATGCGCGTGATGCGCACGATGCGATGCGCGCAGTACGACGCGACTGCCAGGAGCTTTGAGCACACCTGGTGCGAGGTTCGCCGCGCGCGCTCATAGGATTGTCGGCGATGAAGCACCACGCATTTCAGCTCGTGGCGGCGGGTATCGTGCTCGCATCGGGCGCGGCCTCCGCTTCTCCTCGCTCGCGCATGGGCGAAGTCGATTACCGCGCCGACGGTTCGGTTCGCGTCGGAACGACGGTATTCAGCACGCGCGAGGCATTTCATCGCTCGACGCTGTTTCGCGACAGCGGCGCGCGCTGCGGTACGCCCGAGCACGAGCCCGTGATGGAGCTGATCTCGCAGAGCGACTGCACGCTCAACACGACGCACATCAACCAGGACTACAACGACAGCCGCACGCTCGTGATCCCGGTCGTCTTCCACGTCATCAAGAAGACGGACGGCACGACCGGCAACATCTCGGCGGCGCTGCTCCAGAGCCAGGTCGATATCCTGAACGAAGACTTCAACGCGATGCCCAGCACGAACGGCTCGATGGGCACGAACATCAAGCTGCAGTTCGTGCTCGCGAAGCTCGATCCGGCGGGCAACCCGACGACCGGCATCGACTACGTCACGAACAACACGTACTTCAACGATCCGGGCAGCGGCACGAACGCGATGAAGCGCGCGCTCAAGTGGGATCCGACGCGCTTCCTCAACATCTATACGAACGACGCGGGCGGCGGCGGCACGCTCGGCTACGCGACGTTCCCGCAAGAAGAAGCGGGCGGACAAGAAGACGGCGTCGTCCTCAACTGGGTCTACGTCGGTCGCAATGCGCCCGGCGGCGCGCCGTACAACCTCGGTCGCACGGCGACGCACGAGGTCGGCCACTACCTCGGCCTGTTCCACACGTTCCAGAGCGGCTGCGGCACCACGACCGCGCCGTACACGAGTGGCGATCTGATCGGCGACACCGCGCGCGAAGCGCAACCGAACTACGGATGCAGCCCGGTGTCCTCGGGTTGCGGCGGCAACAGCCCGATCGAGAACTACATGGACTACAGCGAAGACTCGTGCATGACGAAGTTCACCGTCGAGCAGGCCAATCGCATCCGCTGCTCGATCATCAACTATCGCTGGATCAACACGCCGCCTGCCGCCGGGTTCACCGTCACGACGAGCGGTTACGACGCGACGTTCACGAACACGAGCATGGACGCGCAGACCGCGGCCGCGATGCTCAAATACAAGTGGACGTTCGGCGATGGCGCAACGTCCACCGATCAGAACCCGGTGCACACGTACGCGACCGACGGCACGTACAACGTCACGCTCGAGGTCCTCGATCCCGGCAGCGGCACGAATTCGAAGACCCAGTCGGTGATGATCATGGGTGCTGCGACGACGCCGGATGCCGGCGTTGGCAGCGGCAGTGACCAGCCAGACGGCGGAAATGGCGGCGGTGGCGGTGGTGGCGGTGGTGGTGGTGGCAACGACCAGCCGGGTGGCATGTCCGGTGGTTGCTGCGATGCGCCGGGTAGCGGTACGTCTGCCCTGCTCTGCGGCATTCCGGTCGTGCTCGTGGTCGTGCGTCGTCGTCGCACGCGCCGCTAGCGCAACCGCGCCGCTGCGTCGGTTACGCTCGCCTGATGACGGGGAGCTACTGGCAGCGCGATGGCGGCTGGTGCGATCGGTGGATCGCCGCCCCGCTGCCTGCCGCGACCGACTTTGTCGTGCTCGGCGGTGGATTCGCCGGTCTGATGACCGCGATCCGGCTGCGCGAGCAAAATCCGACGGCGACGGTTGCGGTACTCGAGGCCGAGCGCGTCGGCTACGGCGCGAGCGGACGCAATGCCGGGTTTCTGTCGCCGCTCGCCGCGCCAGTATGGCTGCTCGGTGCCGAGCGCTCGGCGGAACAAGCGTGGGGCGCCGCGCGCATCAATGGCGAAGTACACGCGATCG
>DASUFX010000727.1:0-8238 GCA_036274355.1 Kofleriaceae bacterium
CCCTGTCGGGCGGCGAGGCACAGCGCATCCGGCTCGCGTCGCAGCTCGGCAGCGAGCTGTCGGGCGTGCTCTACGTCCTCGACGAGCCGTCGATCGGTCTGCACCAGCGCGACAACGAGCGGTTGATCCGCACGCTGCATCGCCTGCGCGATCTCGGCAACACCGTGCTCGTCGTCGAGCACGACGAGGCGACGATCGAAGCGGCGGACTGGGTCGTCGACTTCGGCCCGGGCGCGGGCCGACACGGCGGTCACGTCGTCGCCGAAGGCACGCCGGAGGACATCAAGCAGGTCAAGGAATCGATCACCGGTCGCTTCCTCGCCGGTACCGAAACGATCGAGGTGCCGGAGAGCCGCCGCGAGCCGTCGAGCTGGGTGAAGCTGACCGGCGCACGCGAGCACAACCTCAAGAACGTCACGGTGAAGATTCCGCTCGGCGTGATGGTCGCGGTCACGGGCGTGTCGGGCGCGGGCAAGTCGTCGCTGATCAACGCGACGCTGTACCCGGCGCTCAACCGAATGCTGCACCGCTCGCTCGATCGCGTCGGTCCGTACGACGAGCTCACCGGGCTCGGCCAGGTCGACAAGTGCATCGTGATCGATCAGCAGCCGATCGGCCGCACGCCGCGCAGCAACCCGGCGACGTACACGAAGGCGTTCGATCTGATCCGCGAGCTGTTCGCGCAGGTGCCGCAGGCGCGCACGTACGGCTATCAGGCCGGCCGCTTCTCGTTCAACGTGAGCGCGAAGCAAGGCGGCGGTCGCTGCGAGGCGTGTGAAGGCGCCGGTGTCCGTGAAGTCGAGATGCACTTCCTGCCGAACGTGTTCGTCACGTGCGAGGTCTGCAAAGGCCGTCGCTACAACGACGCCACGCTGCGCGTGAAGTACAAGGACAAGGACATCGCGCAGATTCTCGACACGCCCGTCGAGGAAGCGTACGAGGTGTTCAAGCATCACAAGCAGCTCGGCCGCATCATGCAGACGATGATCGACGTCGGTCTCGGCTACCTGTCGCTCGGTCAGCCGGCGACGACGCTCTCGGGCGGTGAGGCGCAGCGTGTGAAGCTCGCGCGTGAGCTCGCCCGTGTGCAGACCGGCCGCACGCTGTACTTGCTCGACGAGCCGACCACCGGCCTTCACTTCGGCGACGTCAAGAAGCTCCTCGAAGTGCTGAACCGCCTCGTCGACAACGGGAACACGGTGCTCGTGATCGAGCACAACCTCGACGTCATCAAGACGGCGGACTGGATCATCGATCTCGGTCCTGAAGGTGGCGCTGCAGGTGGCGAGATCATCGCTGCGGGTACGCCAGAAGACGTCGCACAGATCGCGCGCAGCTACACCGGCCAGCACGTGAAGCCGCTACTCGAGCGCGGCAAGCGCGGTCGATCGTCGTCGGCAAATGGCGGCGGCAATGGTCGCTCGTCGCGCCGCGAGCGTCGCGGTGGGCTCGAAGCGTCGCCGTGAATACGGACACGCACCGCGCCGGTTCGCACGTCGAGCGCTGACGCACGCTCCCGCCCCGTAAGGTGCGCGCCTTAGGGCGTCTTAACGTTAGCTCGACATGGACGCATGATTGCAGATGCGTATCGTCCGCCGTGGTCGTTGCGCTAGAGCCAGAGCTCGACGGCGACGCACGCAAAGTGCTGTCGCAACTGCCGTATGCAGTCGTCGTCGTCGATCGCGACTGGCGAATCACCCTGGCGAACGCCGAAGCGCATCGGCTACTCGGGCAGCAAGGAACCACGCTGTGGGACCTGTGTCCCGAGCTCGAAGCGACGCCGTTCGGGACCGCATTTCGTTATGCGATGACGGATCGCGCGGAATTGATCAGCGAGAGCGCACTGCCTGCTGCCGGCTGGCTGCAGGCGCGTGCCAAGCCGTTCGACGACGGCCTGCTGATCACGCTGCGCCCGGTCCACCCCGAGACATCTACCGACCTGCAGGCAAAGCAAGCGTTGCTCCTCGGCGAGGTCGGTATGGCGCTGACCGGCGCGAGCACGTTGCGCGAGATGTTGCAGCGGTGCGCCGACGCGATGGTGCGTCGCCTCGACGCGGCGCTTGCGCGGATCTGGACACTCGATGACGCGTACCGCGAGTTGGTGCTCGAAGCGTCGTCTGGCGTGGCCGAGCCCGACACGCTCGAGCGCGTGCCGATCGGCCGCTCGAAGATCGGCAAGATCGTCGAACGTGGCGCGCCGCACCTGACGAACGACTTCCAGCACGACACACGCGGGACAAACCGCGAGTGGGCGGCGCGTGAGCGCATCACGGCATTCGCCGGCTATCCGCTGCGCGTCGACGGCAACGTCGTCGGCGTGCTTACGGTGTACAGCCGCCACAAGCTCGGCCACGACACGACCGGCGGGCTTGCGACAATCGCCGACTCGATCGCGCTCGGCATCGAGCGCAAGGGCTCCGATGACGCGCGCCAGTCCGCCGAACGCGAGCTCCGTGCGCAAGCGGACCGGCTCGAGCTGATCAACGAGATCGGCAAGAATCTAACCTCCGAGCTCGAGCTCGCACCACTCGTCCAGCGCGTGACAAACCTCGCGGCGCGGCTCGCACACGCGACATTCGGCGCGTTCTTCTTCGACTACGACGCCGCGCACGATCAGTTCACGAAATTCGCCGTCAGCGGCGCGCCACGCGATGCGATCGCGATCCCGCTCCGGCCGACACAGGTCGGCCCGATGACACTCGGAAAGCTACCGACCGCAAGCTTCATGGCGATGCCAGTGATCGCGCGCGGCGGCAAGCTCGTCGGCGCGTTCGCGTTCGGCCACGAGCAGGCGGGCATGTTCAACGAAGCGACCGAGCGGTTGCTCGCGGGTGTCGCGGCGCAGGCGGCGATCGCGATGGATAATGCCCAGCTGTTCGCGTCCGCGCGCGAGCTAATCAGCCAGCTCGAAAAGACGAACGCAGAGCTCGATCAGTTCGCGTATGTCGCCAGTCACGACCTCAAGGCACCGCTGCGCGGCATCGCGAACCTGGCCCAGTGGATCGAGGATGACCTCGGCGACAAGATGGACGAGGAAGGCCGCTATCACATGGGGCTGTTGCGCGGTCGCGTGTCCCGGCTCGAGAACTTGATCGAAGGCATTCTCGCGTACAGCCGCGTCGGCCGCGACGAGGAAGCGGCGGTCGACATCGACATCGCGACGTTCGTGCGGGAGATCTGGGAGCTGATCTCGGCGCAGCCGACGTCGAAACTCACGGTCGGCGAATTGCCGCGCCTCGTGACCCAGAAGGTCCCGCTGCAGCAGGTGCTGATGAACCTGATGTCCAACGCGGTGAAGTACAACGCCGGCAAGGTCCACATCGAGGTCGGTGCACGCAAGCACGGCGACGCTTGGGCGATCTACGTCAAAGACGACGGCGTCGGCATCCCGCCCGAATTCCAGCAGCGGATCTGGGGCCTGTTCCAAACGCTAGAGCCGCGCGACAAGGTCGAGAGCACCGGCATCGGTCTCGCGGTGGTTCGCAAGATCGTCGAGGCGCGCGGTGGCCGCGCCTGGGTCGAGTCCGAAGCTGGCACGGGCGCGACATTCTGGTTCACGTGGCCAGCAGACTGCAGTACGAGGAAGAAACGTCATGGATGATCGCGTGATCAACATCTTGCTCGTCGACGACGACGACGTCGACGTGATGACCGTCAAGCGCGCGTTCGCGAAGAACAATATCTCGAACCCCCTATTCGTCGCCCACAACGGACTCGAAGCACTCGAGCTGCTGCGCAAGGAGGATATTCCGGCACGGCGCCGGCTGATCCTGCTCGACGTCAACATGCCGAAGATGAACGGCATCGAGTTTCTCCGCGAGGTGCGCTCCGATCCGAAGCTGCAGCAGGCGAGCGTCGTGATGATGACGACGTCGAACGAGGAGCGCGATCGCATCGAAGCGTTCAAGCTCAATGTCGCCGGTTACTTGCTGAAGCCCGTCACGTTCCAGCAATTCGCGGAAGTGATGTCGACGATCAACAAGTACTGGGCGCTGATGGAAATGCCATAACTCCCAGCTGTGCTTCGGCGATGATGCGCCGCCACGAGCGCTAGAAGCGGAACGACACTCCGGCGACGCCGCCGCCCTGATCGCCTTTCACGGGCGATACGTACGGCGCCACGCGCGCGTACATCGGGACCGGCAGGCCGAGCCGCATGCGCAGCTCCCTCACCTTGCGGTTGTGCGACGACGGTACTGCGAACGCATCGATCGTGCCCCAGATCCGGAACACGGTGACGCCGAGCATGCCGGCGACCATCATCCCGACACCGTCGTTCTCGTGACAGTCGGGCGCCTCGAAACACTCGGTGAGGAACTTCGTCATGCCGTAGACAAAGAAAACACTCGAGGCGCCTTCGCCGAGCGTGAAGATCCAACCGTCCTGCGACCACCGGCCCTGGATTGCCTGGCCGATGCCGAAGCCGAAGAACAGCTGAGCTAGCCCGCCGCCAAAGGTTTCACCGTCGGAGATGAAGCCGCGCTGGAGCAAGAACTGCTCGTCGACCGTGAGCTGGTACTGCATCACGGGCCGCTGCGCGTAGCCGTACTGCGGCCCGTAGGGCTGCGGCTGCTGCGGGTACGGCTGCGGTTGAGGATAGGGTTGCGGCTGCGGTTGCGGATACGGCTGCCCCGGCGCCTGCGCGATCGCAGTGGCGGTCAACGAGACGAGGAGCAACGTCGAGAACAGTGCGCGCATCACGACCCCCGAGCGTCGATACTACAGCTCGTCGGCGGTGAACGTCAGCACTTCCTCGATCGACTCCGCGCCTGTGGCGATCATCACGAGACGATCGAATCCGAGTGCGATACCGGCAGAAGGTGGCAGACCCTCGTGCAGGGCGGCGAGCAGCCTCTCGTCGATCGGATACACCGGCTTGCCGCGCTCCCGTCGCACGCGTTGATCCTCGATGAACCGCGAGCGCTGCTCGTCGGAATCGGTAAGCTCGTCGAACGCGTTCGCAAGCTCGATGCCGCCGACGTACGCCTCGAACCGCAGCGCGGTCTTCGGATCGTCGGGCTTGCGACGCGCGAGTGCGGCGAGCGGCGCCGGCCAGTCCTCGAGGATCAGTGCGTGATCGAGCGCCGCGATCGCAGGCTCGACCCGCGCGAGGAACGCCGCAAAGAACGCGTCGTCCCACGCGAGCGCGTCCGCGACCTCGATGCCGGCTGCACGCACCGCGCGCACGAGATCGCCGGCAGGCTCGGCGCCATCGACCGCAACACCCGCGTACTCGCTCATCGCCGCGCGCACGGTCATGCGTCGCCACGGCGGACGCACGTCGATATCGCGGCCGCTGACGTTGGCGACCGGCACGCCAGTGATCGAGCGAACGACCGCCGAGACGAGTTGCTCGGTGTCGTCAACGATCGAGTCGATGCCCGCGAACGTGCGGTACCACTCGATCATCGTGAACTCGCTCGCGTGGTGCGCGCCGCGCTCGTTGGCGCGGAAGCACTTGCACACCTGGTAGATCCGCTCGAAGCCAGCTGCGAGCAGCCGCTTCATCTGATACTCGGGCGACGTGATCAGATAGCCGTCGCCGGCGCGCACGGCTTCGAGGTGGATCTCGAGGCCCGGGCTCGGCACGAGTAGCGGCGTCTCGACTTCGAGGAACCCGCGCGACGCAAACCCGGAGCGAACCGCGGCCAGCGCCGTCGCACGCGCACGCAGCTTGTCGACGCGCGCACGTGGTAACCGCATCACCTCGCTGCCCGGCGCTGGATAGTCGCCACCGGGATGCGTCCGCAGCACCGCGGGACGATCGACGTCGACGAGATCGCCGGGCCGCCAATCCTTGGCGGGATTCGTGATCCGGAGATCGAACAGCTCGGCGCGCACGATCGCGGCGTCGCCGTCGATCGCGATGACGCGGCCGCGCGTCCCCACTACTTGGTCACGCGCTCGACGTACTCGTGCGTGCGCGTATCGATCTTGATCGTGTCACCGACACGGATGAACAGCGGCACCTGGACTTCGGCGCCGGTCTCGACCGTCGCGGACTTGGTCACGTTGCCGGCCGCCGTGTTTCCAGCGACGCCGGGCTCGCCGCCCGTGACCTCGAGGAACACGAACGTCGGCAGCGTGATGTCGACTGGACGCTCGTTGAAGAACACCACCGTGCACGGCAGGTTGTCCTTCATCAGATCGTGCGCGTCGCCGATCAGGTCCTTCGAGATCGTAACCTGCTCGTAGTTCGTCTGATCCATGAAGACCAGATCGTTGGCCTCTTTGTAGAGGAACTGCATGTCCCGGGTCTCGACGTTCGCGGGCTCGAGCTTCTCGCCCGACCGGATGTTCCGCTCGATCACGGCTCCCGTCAGCAAGTTCTTGAACTTGGTACGAGTAAACGCCGCGCCCTTGCCGGGCTTGACGAACTGGAACTCGACAACGGTGTAGGGGTTCCCGTCCATCAAGACCTTGAGGCCCTTGCGGATATCCGAGGTATCGTACATTGCGGGTTCGTTTACCCCGTGCCCTCTGGGGCTGTCAAACGCTTGCCGCTCGGCCCTGCGTATGCGACATCCTCGCCGTGGATGCTGCGGCGCACTATCGCCAGCTTGTGCGGTTGGGACGTGAGGAGTTCTTGGCCTCGGCGGCACCCGCCGCCCTGGTCCGTCACAAGAAGGACTTCGAGGATGCGCCCCATAGCGGCGTGCACACCCTGACGATCGACCAGGAGATCGAGGAGACGCTCCCGCACGGGCGCGAGTCCCCGACCGTGATGTCGAACCTCGAGCTGTTTCCGCTGATCAAGAAGCCGGGGGCCTCGTTCCCGGACCGGATCACGATCGGCCGTACCGTGAACAACGACATCGTGATCCCGGATTCGTCGATCTCGCGGCTGCACGCGTATCTGCGGCGCGACGCAAACGGCTGGGTCCTCGCCGACGCCGGCTCGAAGAACGGCAGCTGGCTGGAAGGCAAGACGCTGGCCGCGCGCAAGGAGCTCGCCCTGCGGTCGCGGGCAGAGCTGCGGCTCGGCGATGTCGATCTCACGTTCTATCTCGCAGCGGATCTGTTCACCGCACTTGGTGGCGCATGAGCGAATGGGATCAACGGCAGCTGTGCCCGGATGGCGCCTGCGTCGGCGTGATCGGTGACGACGGCACGTGCAAGGTGTGCGGCCGTGCCGCGCCGAACTGGGGCGACGAGCGCAACCGCGGCTTGGTCGACGAGAACGATCACTCCGACGAGTCGCAACCGCCGCCGGAATCGGTGACGAAGAGCGACAAGCCCCTGCTCTACTTCGACGTCGACAAGACCGACGAGGGCGATGCCAAGCCCGACGCCGACTGGGACCAGCGCAAGCTGTGCCCCGACGACGCGTGCATCGGCGTCATCGGCGCGGACGGCACCTGCAAGGTGTGCGGGCGGAGCGCGGCGTGACGCGTGCGACGATCGTCGGTGCGGGCGGGCTCGGTGGTCCACTCGCACTGTCGCTCGGCGCAGCCGGCATCGACCTCACGATCATCGATCCCGACATCGTCGAGGAATCGAACCTCCATCGCCAGATCCAGTTCGCGATCGCCGACGTCGGCAAGCCAAAGGCACCGCTGCTCGCTGCCGCGGTCGTTGCACGGGGCGGACGAGCGCGTGGTTATCAGACGCGCTGGACCGCCGACGACGCCGACGACATCTCCGGCGACAGCGACTTGATCGTCGACGGCAGCGACGATCCGGACACCAAGTTCGCGGTCGCCGACTGGGCAGTCGCGCGCGGCAAGCCGTACGTGATCGCGGCAGCGCTGCGCTACGGCGGCAACGTGCTCGTCGGGGCGCCCGGCAGCAGCTGCTATCGCTGCTTGTTCGAGGAACCGGTTGCAGCCGCAACGTGTGCGGCGGCGGGCGTGCTCGGTCCGGTCGTCGGCGCGATCGGTGGCCTCGCGGGCGCGCTCGCGATCGGCCTCGCGAACAGCGACCGTTCGCATGCCGGCTCGATCTTCGTGTTCGACGATCTGCGCGCGTCGCAAGAGCCACGCATCGTCAGGTTCGGCCAGCGGCGTGGCTGTTCCACGTGCGTGCGCGCTGCCTAGGAGTCACCGATGCCGATGATCCGAATCCCGACTGCACTGCGAACGCTCACCGGCGGCAACGCTGACATCCAGGTCAGCGCAGGCACGGTCCGCGACGCGCTCGTCGAGCTCGATCGCCGTCACCCGGGTGTCGCCGCCAAGGTGCTCGACGCGGCGGGCGCCGTGAAGCCGTTCATTCGCATCTACGTCCGGGCCGAGGATA
>DASUFX010000728.1:0-6027 GCA_036274355.1 Kofleriaceae bacterium
AATGTACGCGACCGAATCTTCGGGAACGTTGTAGCCGGCTGCCCAAAGCAACCGGTTCGTGATGACGTGGCCTCCGCTTTCGAGCTCCGGGACGCCTTTCTTGTCGAACTTGATCAGGTAGCGCTCGCCGCGCGAGTCGACGATGAAGACGCCTTGCGACACACCTTCGCGCTTGCTGCCGACCACGGTCCACGGCACGTAGGCCTCGGGTCCCTCGATCGTGGCCGGCCCTTGACGCACCTCATCAGGCGTCAGCTCGCGCACACCGATGCGATTCGTGAACCACGTCGAGTCCGGAACCTCGTCGATGGAATTCACGCCGAGCGCACGGCGGTGCGGCTTCAGCTCCAACGGACGAACGATCGGTCTCACCACGGCACTGTTGAATTCCGACAGATCGGTCTCGGGCCCGATCGACTTTGGAGGTATGGCGACATTGCGGCGATCGTCGACGACGCGGACTGGGTTCGCGTTCACGAAGCGCGCCGGCGGCAGTGGTGGCGACGCCGAACACGCGACAGCGGACAGAGCGACGGAGACAAATCGGAGCTTCACCGGCGTCTCACGCGCGGCTCGATCGCCGAGACCGGGTCGAGATAGAGGTTGAACCACACGTCACCGTCGATCGAGCTCGAGACACTGAGCCGACCCACCAAGCTCGTATGGGTCTGGACCTCGAGAGAAAACCCGTAGCCACAGCGCATGCCGGCGAGCGTGACGTCGTCCCATGCGGGGTAGACGTGGCCGACATCGGCGTAGACGCTCGCGTACAGCCAACGCGCGAGATCCCATTGATACTCGAGCGAACCGGCCAGCGCGATCTTGTCGCGAAACCGATCGGTCGCGTAGCCACGCAGCCATTGCCGACCACCGAGCGACGGAACTTCGTTGAACGGTACTTCGTTGTTCTCGGCGGTGATCGCTTCGCCATGAACACGCGCCGACAGCACGCGCGGGTTTCCGCCGATGGGGAAGATCTGCTGCAGGTCGAAGCCGTAGCGGAAGAAATTCCGGCCCGTGTCGAGCGCGGTGATTCCGCCGTAGACCGCCGCAAGCGTGCCGGCCGACCACAGCATTTGGGGCTGCCACTGGGACGTCGGACCGCGCGAGTCGTAGCGAAGCTGTCCCTCGGTGTAGAGCGCGTTGTAGTGATCGAACGCGATCAGCGAGCTCGGCATGTACACGTCCTGGATCGGCGGCCCCTTCGAGCTGTCTTCGCGATCGCGTCGCGCGACCGACGCGCCGCCATCGACATAGAAGTCGCGCAGGACTTCGACATTGCCCACCGCCGATGCGCGCGCGAGCTTGTCCTTGTAGTACGAGACGAACGCGACCGGCTCGTCGAACGGGTCGACCGGCATCACGGGCTCGAAGTCGACCTGGTCTGCGTTGCCAAAGCCGTAGAATCGGCTCTGCCCGCGTACGTCGTACTCGACGTCGAACTGCGAATCGAGGCGACCGTCGAGGCGATTCGTCATCTGGTACGTCGCCGAGGTGCGAAGTCGCGATGCCGTACCCGCGCCGGCGAATAGCTTGATGTAGTCGTTCGGCGTCAGCTCGGCCACGAATTGCGCGCCGAGCATCACGCCCTGCGTGCTCTCGAAGAAGAGCAGCGGATACACGCCGATCGTCATGTCGTCGTTGAACAACCACCGCCGCGCGGTCGGCACGATCGCCCATTTGTCGTTGGCCAGGATCGCGCCGCGCGCCGGCAGGAGCAGCAGCGCGACAATGCCGCGCGGGATGTAGAGCAGCGTGCGGGCGACCTTGCGTCCCGCGGAGTCACCGTCGGAGGGCTCGTCGATACGGCCGCTCTCCTCACCGGGTGGTGGCTGGTACTCGATCGGCGCGACGGGCTGTTCCGTCTCTTGTTCTACGGGCGTCGGTGGCTCGTCGGCAGGCTGTGCCTGGGCTGAGCTGACCGACAACAAGATGGCGATCGAGATCGCATGTTTCATCCCAGCTCTCCTGCGATCAGCGGCCGGTGCGTCAACGCTTGGTGACGCCTCGCGATCGCTACGCAGATCACCAGCCACACGGCGACGAGCGCAACATTCACGATGGCGAGTGCGCGCCGGCCGAACGCCAGCGCGTGAATCGCAACAGCCACCAATACGGCCGACAACGTGTCGCCGAACCGCACGAAGAACGTGTCGATGGCTGCCTTCGCTTTGTACTTCGCCGCCCGTGTGACGGGCAGAAACAACATTTGGCGCACGGTGTTGTGCAGCGAGTAATCCGTGCTGCCTTCAGTGAGCTTGGCGGCGCGCACGACGGCGAACGTGCCGAGCATCGCGACGGAACCGTAGGCACCGAGGACGATGACCGGAAGCACGAACAACGCGCGGCCGACGCCGAGCTTGCGGATCACGCGCGAGACGAACGCCGCCTGCAGCGCGAATGCGACCAGATTCACATGGAAGAAGAAGTCGCCGTAGAACGTCTTGATCAGCTCGCTGCGCTCTGCGGTGGCGTGTGGATCGGGCGCGATCTGCATCGCGCGCTCGAGCACCGCGTTCGAGAGAATGTAGTCGCCAGTCGTGTTCACGAGACTCAGGATCAGCAGCAGGACCGCGATCAACGCGAGGTACGGATCGCGAAGCACCAGCGCGAAGCCACCGGCATCGGCATCGACTTCTTTGACGATGCGCTCATGGCGCTGATGGTCGTCGCAGCGGTCGACGATGTTGATCAGCATCGCGTAGGCGAACAGCAGGATCGGCGATAGCAGCATCAGGTCTCGAGTCGTCGCGATCTGTGCGAGGCGGGGACCGGCGATGGCGCCCATCGAGCCGCCAAGTGCAATCATCGCGAACACGCGCTTGCCCTGCTCTTCCGAATAGAAGTCGTTGGCGAACGACCAGAACTGCGCGATCAAGAACACGCTAACGACGCCGAGCCAGACGTAGAACGCCAGACCAATCGACACCCCAGCGTGCGCGGCAACGTAGAACCCGGCCAGTGAGATCACGACGAACGCGATCGAGATATTCACGAGCGCGATCCGGCGGAGCCGATTCGCCAGCATGTCGTACGCGGGAACCAGCACGACGAGTAGCAATGCCATCGCGCCGCTCGCGTACGTCTTGACCTCGTCGCCCTGCAACCGGAATGTCGTGCTCGCGAGCACGATTCCTTCACGCGCAGTCTTCAGTACGTAGAAGCTCGTCAGGAGTAGAAACAGCGCGAGTAGCAGGAGCACGGCGCACGCGTGCTCTCGGGCCTGCACCGTACCGCGTGGCAGCACACTCCTTGGTACGTGGTGTTGCCCGTCTCGACGTCGCGCCCGGCGCATCGATGACACGCGACTGCATTGGACATGCCGTGCGCTTAGTTCGCGGTGAGAGATTCTGAGGCAATCTGCAGGCTCGCATCATCCAACGCTTGGCCGATCGCAACGACGAATGAATCGAAACTTGGACCTGCGGTGTGCTCGGTTTCGACCGTGCCTTCACGTATGACCACACGGTTGTCGATCAACGTGTAGCGCAGACCGACGCGGGCGAGCGGTCGTGGGTCACGAACTTCCTCGAACGTGACAACCTCGACGTCGAGCTGGAGTGCCTTACCGCCGGTGACCAGCACACCGCGTTCGGCGAGCACTTGCTCGAGCGCACGGCGTGCATACGCTTCCGGCGATTCGGCCCATCGCCGAGTTTCGTAGAACTCGATCTGTGTCGGCGACACGCGATACGCAATCCGCGCGCGCAAGTGCGACGCAGCGGACACGCGCCCGAGCCGAATCTTCGTGTCGGATGGCAGTGCGTAGGCCTGGGTGGTCGGCGAGACGTCGGGCGTGTAGTAGTGGACGTCGAGCGGTGGTGACTTCGATGTCAACGCACATCCCGCGAGCGCGAGCAGCGCGAGTCGGCGCACGGTCATCGTCGCCTCCCCGGCCGGTAACGCCCCTTGATCAGGATGTCGGGCTCGCGCTCTAGAGTGTCGAGGAAGTCGCGCAGCTGACGCGCTGCATCGCCGATGTCGCGGATCGTGCTTTCGAGCTCGCCGGTCGCATCCGTGGTCCGTTGGCCGAGCTCGTCGAGCGTGCCATTGATCGTGCCCAGCGTCTTCGCGATCGACTTGGGTAGATCGGCCCGCGCAGCTCCACGCGCGACGTATCCGATCGCGGTCACCGTGTCGCGTGTCTCCTCCAGTAGCGAGCGCGCGTCGTACGTCACGTGATGGACTGCGTCGAGTGCCGCGATCGCGTGATCGGCGATCATCGGCAGCCGGTGTGCGAATGTCACGACATCGTCCTCGAGAGAGCCGAGTAGCGACATCTCCGACGGAATGTAGCGAGCGGGAGGTTTGAACGTGAGCTCCGGTGCCGGCGGCGTATGCTCGTCGGCAAAGTCGAGATCGATCAGCTTCACACCGGTGATTCCGAAGATCACCAGTCGAGCGCGCAGCGTGAGTGCAGACTTGTCGAGTCGCAGTTCGGCCGCGCGCGAGCGATCGATCGCCATGCCGACATCGATCAGCCGTCGATCCGGCGCGACGCTGATCGACTTCACCTTCCCGATGCGAACACCGCGGAACTTGACGATCGCGCCCTCGTCGAGACCCTGGACCGATTCGTTGAAGTATGTGTGATAGACGTCGGTCGGCTTCTTGCGCAGACCGAGCGCGAGCATCGCACTGACGACAGCGGCCGCCGCGAGCAACGCGAGCAAGCCGAGCTTGACGTGGCGCGACGTCGACTTCATGCGTCCTCCGCGATGCGCCCGAAGAAGTGCCGCACGCGAGGATGTGGGTTGGCCGCGAGCTCGCTCGGCGTGCCGGTCGCGAGGATGCTCTTGCTCTCGCGGTCGAGAAGGATGCAGCGATCGGCGATCGCGTGGATGCTACCGAGCTCGTGTGTGACGAGGATGACCGTCAGGCCAAATGCGCGAGCGAGCCGACCTATCAAGAGGTCGATCTCGGCGGATGTCACGGGATCGAGACCGGAAGAAGGCTCGTCGAGAAACACGAGCGCGGGATCGAGTGCCAACGAACGCGCGAGCGCGACGCGCTTTTTCATTCCGCCGGAAAGCTGCGCCGGTACCAGCTTCGAGATCTCACCGAGACCAACCATGCGCAGCTTCGCGCGACCCAGCGCTGCGATCGCATCACGTGGCAGATCGGTCCACGTCTCGAGCGGCAGGGCGAGATTGCCGCCGACGGTAAGGGAGTTGAACAACGCACCCTCTTGGAACAGCACGCCGAACTCGGGAGCCTCGGCGCGGAATGCAGGCGGCCGGCCGAGCACGAGTACTTCACCGGCCCGCGGCCGTTCGAGCCCGATCAGCACGCGTAGCAGCGTCGACTTACCGCTCGCACTGCGGCCGAGGATCGCGAAGATCTCACCGCGCTCGACAACGAAACTTGCGTGCTCTAGCAGAATCTCGTCCTCGCTCCAGCCGATCGTCAGATCGTGAGCTTCGATCATCGGCTCGCTCATACGCCCACCGCTCGGAAAAAGATCGTGAGCAGCGAGTCGATCACGACGACCGTGAACAGACTGACGACGACCGTTGCCGTCGTGCGCCGACCAACGCCAGCGGCTGCGCCGCGCGCGGCGAGACCTTCCTGGCAGCCAACAATCGCGATCGCGACCGCGAACGCGACACTCTTGATGAGTCCGGTCCAGATGTCAGACGTCACGACCATCGTCTGCATCTCGGTGAAGAAGCCTTGCACCGTGAGGTCGAGGTAGTAGACGCCGACGGTGAGACCGCCGAGCACGCCTGCCACGTCGGCAAGTAGCACGAGCAGTGGCGCGACAAGCGCCAAAGCGACGATACGTGGAATCACCAGATACGGAATCGGCGAGATGCCCATCGTCTCGAGCGCATCGATCTCGTCGCTGACGTGCATCGTGCCGAGCTCGGCGGCGTACGCTGCACCCGAGCGACCGGCCATGATGATCGCGGTCATCAGCGGTGCGAGCTCGCGCGTGATCGCGATGCCGACGAGGTCGGCGACATAAGGATTCGCGCCACGAGCTTTGAGCTCCGGCATCGCGTGCAGCGCGCTCACGAAGCCGCC
>DASUFX010000729.1:0-3777 GCA_036274355.1 Kofleriaceae bacterium
TACCCAGCCATCTCCTCGCGCTACCCAGCAGGTCGACGCACTGCGGCCGACGAAGCGCGCCAAATGGCCGGGCAAGCCGTATCCACTCGGCGCGATCTTCGACGGCTCGGGTACGAACTTCGCGATCTACTCGAGCGTCGCGGAGCGCGTGCAGCTGTGCTTGTTCATCGAGGGCGCCGAGGAGAGCATCGATCTCGATCAGGGCATCGGCGGCGTGTGGCACGCATATCTGCCCGAGATCGGGCCGAGCACGCGCTATGGCTTTCGCGTCCACGGTCCGTGGGATCCAGCGAACGGCCTGCGCTGCAATCCGCACAAGCTGCTCGTCGATCCATACGCACGGGCGCTCAGCGAAGGGCTGGAATGGTCGCCGGCGCTGCGTGCGTACAAGGACGACGATCCGTTCGGCGAGATGTCGACCGAGGACAGCGCGCCGTACACGTTTCGCTCCGTCGTCGCGCAGCCGTACTTCGACTGGGGCAACGATCGCCGGCTCGAGATTCCATGGAACGAGACCGTGATCTACGAGGCGCACGTTCGCGGCCTCACGATGCGTCACCCTGCCGTGCCACCGGCGCTGCGCGGGACATATGCGGGCGTCGCGCACCACGCGGTGATCGAGCACCTCAAGACGCTCGGCGTCACCGCACTCGAGCTGTTGCCGATCCACGCGTTCGTCCATGACGGCTTCTTGCTCGAACGCGGGCTGCGCAATTACTGGGGCTACAACACGATCGGATTCTTCGCGCCGCATCCCGAGTACGCGAGCGTGCGCAGCGCCAACGGCGCCGTCGCCGAGTTCAAGAGCATGGTGCGCGAGCTCCATCGCGCGGGCATCGAAGTGATCCTCGACGTGGTCTACAACCACACCGCCGAGGGCAACCACATGGGCCCGCATCTCTCGATGCGCGGCATCGACAACACCGCGTACTACCGCGTCGTCGCCGATCAGCCCGGCTACTACATGGACTACACCGGCACGGGCAACACGCTGCAGATGCAGCACCCGCACGTGCTGCAGCTCGTGCTCGATTCGCTGCGCTACTGGGTCGAGGAGATGCACGTCGACGGCTTCCGCTTCGATCTCGCGGCGGCGCTTGCCCGCGGTCTGCACGAGGTCGATCGCCTCGGTCCGTTCTTCGATCTGATCCAGCAGGATCCGGTCGTGTCGCGCGTGAAGCTCATCGCCGAGCCATGGGACGTCGGTGAGGGCGGCTATCAGGTCGGCAACTTTCCGCCGCTGTGGTCGGAGTGGAACGGCAAGTATCGCGATTGGGTACGCGACTACTGGCGCGGCGAGCCCGGATCGTTGCCCGAGCTCGGCTCTCGGTTCACCGGCAGCTCGGACCTCTACCAGAACAGCGGCCGCTTCCCGCACGCGAGCATCAACTTCATCACCGCGCACGACGGCTTCACGCTCCGCGATCTCGTCTCGTACAACGAGAAACACAACGAGGCGAACCAGGAAGACAGCGGCGAGTCGCACAACCGCTCGTGGAACTGTGGCGTCGAAGGCGAGACCGATGATCCCGCGGTCAACGCGATGCGACGCCGCCAGCAGCGGAACTTCCTGACGACGCTGTTCCTCTCGCAAGGCGTGCCGATGTTGTGCGGCGGCGACGAGATCGGTCGCACGCAGCACGGCAACAACAACGCGTACTGCCAGGACAACGAGATCTCGTGGTTCGACTGGGAGCACGAAGACCACGAGCTCCTCGAGTTCGTGCGCGAGCTGTCGCGGCTGCGCCGCCATCATCCGGTGCTGCGCCGGCGCGGTTGGTTCCAGGGCCACCCGATTCGCCCGCACGCGCAGGGCCCGGCGTTGCCGGACATCGCGTGGCTCACGCCGGATGGCGACGAGATGGCGGACGACCACTGGGATTCGGCGCCGACCGCGTCGCTGCAGGTGTTCTTGAACGGTGCCGGTATCACCGTGCCTGACGATCACGGCGAGCCTATTGTCGACGACACGTTCCTCGTGATCTTCCACGCGCACCACGAGGACCAGGCGATCAAGCTGCCGGGAAAGCGCTGGGGCGCCGCGTGGACGCGCGTGCTCGACACCGAGCGCGGGTTCGCTGCCGACGAGAACGAACGTTACGTCGCCGAGAGCGATGTCCAGGTGCTCGCGCGAACGCTGTGGGTGCTGCGCAGGGTGGCGTAGATGAGCGAGCCGGTTGGTTCTGTTCCGGGCGTGCACGTGTCACGTGCACGTGCACGTGCACGGCGTCCGGCTGCTGGCACGCTTCCCAGGGAGTCGTCCCCTCAGCGATGCAACCTCGCGAGTAGGCCGCGGCGATCGTCGTCGACGAAGGCGTGCGCCGAGCTCCGAGCCGGCGATTTCCGCCCAGCCGACGAAGTCTCCGCGGACGAGCACGAGCGTCCGGCTGCTGGCAGGCTTCCCAGCGAGTCGTCCCCTCACCTCGCGATCAGGCCGCGGCGATCGTCGTCGACGAAGGCTTGCGCCGAGCTCCGAGCCGGCGATTTCCGCCCAGCCGACGAAGTCACCGCGGACGAGCACGAGCACGTGCACGTGCACGTGGCACGTGTACGTGTACGAGCAGAAGCTGGCGCTCGGGGCACCAAATGATCGAGCCGCGCGCGACGTATCGGCTGCAGCTGCACGCCGGATTCACGTTTGCCGACGCGGCAGCGGCAGTGCCATATCTCGCCGAGCTCGGCATCAGCCATCTCTATCTGTCACCGATCCTGACCGCCGCGAAGGGTTCGACGCATGGCTACGACGTCCTCGATCCAGAGCGGATCAGCGACGAGCTCGGCGGTGAGGAGGGCTTTGCGAAGCTCGTCGCCACGGCGCATGCAGCGGGCCTCGGCATCTTGCTCGACATCGTGCCGAATCACATGTCGATCGCCGGCAAGGGCAACCGCTGGTGGTACGACGTGCTCGAGAACGGCCCGTCGAGCTACTACGCGCACTTCTTCGATGTCGACTGGACGGTCGGCGATGATCGCGTGCTGCTGCCGGTGCTCGGCGAACGCTACGGGCGTGCGATCCAGAACGGCCTGATCCGCATCGTCGAGCTCGCCGGCGGCAAGTTCGCCGTGCGCGTACACGATCTCGAATTGCCGGTCGCACCGCGCTCGCTCGGTACGCTCGTCAAGCGCGCGGCGGATCGGTGCAATCATCTCGAGCTCGCGTATATCGGCGACGCGCTACTCGCGCTGCCTTCGCTGCATCGCCGCGAGAGCGAGGCACGCCGCCGCCGCCATCGCGACAAGATCGTGCTACTCGGCCGGCTCGCCGCACTGAGCGAAGACCTCGCGGTGTCCGTCGCGCTCGCCGACGAAGTCGCGGCGGTCAATGCCGATCCGGCCGCGCTCGACGCGCTGCTCGAACAGCAGGCGTATCAGCTCGTGCACTGGAGCGTGTCGGCAAATCAGATCTCGTACCGTCGGTTCTTCGATATCAACACGCTGGTCGGGCTTCGCAACGAGGAAGAGGATGTCTTCGAGGCGAGTCATCGCCGCGTGCTCGAGCTCGTGGCTGCCGGTGACATCGATGGTCTCCGCATCGACCACGTCGACGGCCTGCGCGATCCGCAGGGCTACCTGACGCGACTGCACGAGCGCGCGCCGGGTGCGTGGATCATCGTCGAGAAGATCCTGACCGCCGACGAGCAGCTGCCTGCAGGCTGGCCGGTCGACGGCACGACCGGCTACGACTTTCTCGAGAAGGTCACCGGCCTGCTCGTCGATCCAAGCGGCGAGCGGGTGCTCACCGATACGTTCGAGCGGTTCACCGACACGGTCTGGGAC
>DASUFX010000730.1:0-2561 GCA_036274355.1 Kofleriaceae bacterium
CGACCAGCAGCCCGACACAGGGTCGCGCGCCGACGCCGAGCGATCTGCCACAGTATGGACGAGCGCCGACGGGACATCCGTCGACGGGGCGCGTGCCGACGCAGGGTGGGACGAACGACCAAGGGCCCGAGGCGCCGCGCACGATCACGCAATCGAGTGGCGTGCCGCGCGAGGCGGGTGATCGCGGCTCGTCGGGGGCGAACGCCGCCTCGGCGACCGGCACGTTCCGCGCGCAACGCGATCGATCGCCATCAGACGGCGTTCGCCGACCTGGTTCGCAGACCAACTCACCGCTGTCATCGCGCACGCGAACCGGCAGCAGCGGCCTGCATACTCGTCCATCGAGCGACAGCATCGCGCGACCGCGCACGAGCTCGTCCTCGCAGATGGCCGCGCTCAACCCGCCGACGCAGCGCCCCGGCGGCCAGGCGTCGATTCGCCGCAAGCAGAGCACGGCCGCGACGATGGAAATCGAGGCGCTGATCCAGAAGAAGATCCCGATGCTCGATCAGGGCGTCGATTACTTCACGTTGTTCGGCTTGCAGATCGGTGCGTCGCCCGAGGACGTGCGCAGCACCTACTTGATGCTGGCGCGCAAGCTGCATCCCGATCGACTCGCAGCAATCGGCATCGAGGACGACGAGCGACATGCTCAGCGCCTGATGGCATGCATCAACGAAGCGTTCGCGGTGCTCAACGATCCGATTCGCCGCGCCGAGTACATGTCGATCCTCGATCGCGGTGGTGAAGCAGCGGTACGTGCCGAGAATCAGCAAGCTGACGAGCTTGCGATGAAGGTGATGCGCGCCGAGGAGGCGTTCCGCCAGGGCGAGATGTGCATGCGGCGCGAGCAGATTGCGCAAGCGATCGTGCATTTCAAAGAGGCTGTCGAGCTGCAGCCGGCCGAGCCCGAGTACCAAGCGCTGCTCGCGTGGGCGCACTTCGCGCACGCGACGGATAAGAACGACGTTGCGACCCTGACGCGCAAGGCGCTCATGAAGGCTGCCGAAATGAACCTCGACTCGCCGACCGCGCGGTTCTACCTCGGTCGCGTCGAGCGCATGCTCGGCCGCGAGAAGGAAGCGCTGTACTGGTTCTACGAGGTACTCAAGCTCAAGCCGAATCACTCCGAAGCGCGGAGTGAAGCGCGCATCCTCGAGCAACGGATCAAAGCAAAACGCTAGCTAGCTCGGCGGGCGCTTGCGGTGGAAATCCGTGTGCGCCTGATACAGCTCGGCGAGTGCGAGCACCGCGTCGTCGTCATACGGCGAGCCGATCGCGTGCATGGAGAGCGGCAAGCTCTCCGCGCTGAAACCGATCGGCAGCGTGATCGCAGGCGCGCCGATCAGATTGCCGGTCACGAGCAGCGTCGTGTAGCTGTTCGGTGCGTCGGATTCGGCACCCTTGTAGCCGACGAGCTTGCGCGCGACTTCGGGGCGACCCGGGGTGAGCAGCACGTCGAAGCGATCGAACAGCGTGCGATACACCTGCTGGGCTTGCGTGCGGACGCGCGTGGCCTTGATGTAGTCCTCCGCACGCAAGTCGAGCGCCAGATACTCGCGTTCCTTCGTCGCCCACGATTGGCGGTCGTACAGCGCATGGATGTGGCCCGCACGAATGAAATCGTCGAAGGCGGCGCGGATCTCGGCAAGCAAGATCGTGAGCGTCGCCGGCATCGTGGGGATCTCGGGCAGCGTCACCGGCTGGACGTCGGCGATCTCGCGCAAGATCGAGCGCGCCTTATCGAAGAGCGGCGCGAGCGCAGGATCGCTCAGCTTCGGATCGATCACGTCTGCGATCCCGACGCGCAGTCGGCGCTGCTTGGCCTCGATCGGCTGCGTCGCGATCAGCGGCAACACGGCGCGGGCATCGCGTGCGTCGCGCGTCAGCGGCCCGAGCTTGTCGAGCGTGTATGCCGCGGTCATCACGCCTGCGCGGCTGACGAGATCATACGTCGGGCGCAAGCCGACGACGCCGCAGAACGCCGACGGGCAGTCGATCGAGCCCAGCGTTTCACTGCCGATCGCAAAACCGCACAGACCGGCAGCCACTGCCGCGCCGGAACCGCCCGACGAGCCACCAGCCCAGCGGTCGAGGCTCCACGGATTGCGACATGCACCATTGTGCGCGTCTTCTTGGTTCTCCACGCCGAACGAGTTCGCGAGCTCGGTGCAGTGGAGCTTGCCGAGCAGCACACCGCCGGCGGCTGCGAGCCGCGCCGCGACGTCGGCATCGGTTTTCGGCACGCGCTCCAGCATCGACCGCGTTCCCCACGTCGTCGCGATGCCGGCGGTGTCGATCAGATCCTTCAGGCCGTACGGAATGCCGAGCACGGGGCCGCGCTCGCCGGCGGCGCGTCGCGCATCCGCCTTCGCCGCGTCAGCACGCGCGCGCTCGGGTGTCACCGTGATGAAGCAGTTGAGCGCGGGAGCGCGCTTCGCGATCCGCGCGAGATACGCCTCGGTCAATGCGACCGACGTCAGCTGGCCGTTATCGAGCAGTGCGGTGAGCTCGACGACCGGAAGGTCGAGCGTCGCGTCGTCGACGATCATTTCACGGCT
>DASUFX010000731.1:0-7473 GCA_036274355.1 Kofleriaceae bacterium
ATGCTCGACGACGAGGTGATGCATGATGCTCGCGCTCTCGCGAGCGATTGCCGCCATCGTGACGTGGTCGACCATGTTGAACGCCGGCTGACGCGCGTTGCGGACCAGCTGGATCACCGCGATCGTATCGGTCGACGTCGCAATCGGAATCAGTGCGCTATGCGTACCGACGAGCGCGCGCCGCGACTTCGCGACGGCGAGCACCGGTTGCATATCCTTGGGCATCTCGTCGTTGGCGCCGATCGAGTGCAGGCCATCCGGGCTCGAGTAGATGATGAGCACCTGCAGCGCGCTCGTCAGATCTGCGAGGGCGTCGCGCAGCAGGCGATCGGCGCCCGCGAGGTCTGCTTGCAGCGCGAGGCGGCGGAGCCAGCCGTAGACGGCGGGCGCGAGCTCGGGCGGCAGCGGAATCGCGAGCGGGTCGAACGATGCGCCGCCTTCGAACGGCATGAACGGCGGAATCGCCTGCGGTGGCTGTGCAGCCACCGGCGGTGCGTCTACGGGCTGCTGCTTCGCACCCTGCTGCTTTGCGGGCTTGATCGTGCTCTGCGATGCGTTGCGCGATTGGATCGCGCGCGCTTCGGGCAGCACAGCCTGCTTCGCCTTCTTCGGCGCCGACGTGATGATCGAGTCCGACTTGACGTGGCGCAGTGGCACCACGGCCTCGTCACTCGGCAGGTATGTCGGCGCGTCGGCAGCAGGACCCCATCCGCGAGGATGAGTCGAGGCCGAGACCGAATGGTCGATGCGCATGGCGAGCCTTAGAGCAACCGCCTTGCCACGCGTAACTGGGCGAAGCGTGGACAAAAACCGATCGAATCCCGGGGGTGGGGATCGCGATTCGTAACCCGAGGTAGGCGAGTCCCCGGGTCGCCGATACGCTGTCAACGCGAAGACTCAATGAGATGGCGATCGGCATGGCAGCTGCTCTAGCCGGTGCCCATGCGCGCCAACATCACCGTTGCACTATTCGCGCTTCTGATCGGATCCACTGTCGATGCGCGTCCGCGGCCACGCATCGCGCAGGAGCAGAACGATCCTGATCAAAAAGATCCAGACAAAGACGATGGCGATGGTCCGGAAGCGCAAGCGGTGCTTCCCCTCAAGCTCGACGATCTGATCGAAGTCGCGATCCGCCTCGCTCCCGATGCGACGCGCGCCAAGGTCGATCGCGTCGCCGCGAAGAACCTCGCGGAAGGTGAGCGCCGCCAGCAGGCATGGATCGTTTCGTCGAACGGCCAGTACCAGCGCAACGCGCTTGCCGAAGATGTCGAGGCGCCGCCGTTCTCGATCGTGTCGCAAGAGAAGATCAGCGCCTCCCTCGGGCTGGGCCGTAACCTGCCGACCGGCGGCAATGTTTCCGTCGAGGCGGGTGTCGCGCGCGAGAGCGACGAGTACCTGATCGTCACTCGCTTGCGCGACACCGCGAATGCGCAAGCGCCCGCGGGCACGGACCCGAACGGCAATCCGTACGACTACTTGTTTCGCAACACCGCTTCGCTGCGCGCGACGCTCCGTCAGCCGATCGCGCGCGGCTTCGGCCCCAAGGTCGCGCTCGCGCCGATCACGAAGGCAGACCTCAACGCGAGCGCAGAGACGGTGAAGGCACAGCTCGCGACCGAGGAGCTCGTGCGCGATCTCGTCGTTGGCTACTGGGACCTCGCACTCAAGTCGTTCGAGGTCGATGTTCGCGCGCAAGCACTCGATTTCGCGCAGAAGCAGGAGCAGCTGACGCACGAGCAGATCAGGGCGGGCTCGGCGCCGTCGAACGCGGCGAACGCCGTCACCTACGAGATCGCGATGCGCCAAGACGCGCTGCTCCGCGCGCAGCTCGAGCTCGAGAACATGTCCTTGACCCTCCGCCAGAAATCGGGCCTCGAGCTCGGTCGCCGCGATGTCGCGTTGCGCCCCGCCGAACGTTTCGAGATCGGTGAGGACGAGTTCGACGTCGACGAGATCCTCGAGCGCAGTCACGCTGCGAACCGCAAGCTCGCGACGATCCAGTTGCAGAAGAAGGCCGCGGACCTCGACGTCACCGTCGCGCGCGACCAGATGAAGCCGCAGGTCGACTTCACGTTCTCGGGCGCGATCATGGGTAACGGCGATGACGCCGCCAGTGCGGTGAGCGGGGTCGGCGGTGCCGATAGCTACGAGGTGATGGTCGGGTTGCAGGTGCAGTTCGAGCTGTCGGGGGCGGCGGGCAAGGCACGTGACGCCGCGATCGCGAAGCGCAAACGTTTGGATATCGACCGCGAAGACGCCGTGCGGCAGATCGATGTCGCCGTCGTCAACTCCGTCCACATGGTGACGAGTGCCCGGACCCGCGTCGCGCTGGCGGACAAGGCGATCATCGTCGCCGAGGAGAACGTGCGCGCCGAGCGCGCGAGCTTCATGGTTGGCCGCACGACGAATTTCAACGTCATGCAGCGGCAGACCGAGCTCATCGACGCACGGCTACGCCGCGGCCAGGCGGTCGCCGACTATCACAAAGCCGTCGCACAGCTGCAGTTCCTCAGCGGCATCTTGCTCGACCAGTACCGCGTGAACGTGAAACCGCGTGGGGAGCGGAGGTGAGCCATGCATCCCTCGGTTGACAAGGCGAACGCGTCCCCCACCTCGACGAAAAGCCCAAGCATCGAGATCAATTGCGCGTGCGAACCGGCACGCGCGTTGCTGAAGGAGACAACCATGCGCACCACCATCAAGGCTTTGCTTTGCTCGGTTCTCGCCGCAGCGTGCGCGCCGATCGGCGAGCGCGGTGACGGCCTGGATAACGCCGATGCCGGCGTCGACGGCGCCGGGAACGGCGTCTGCGACCAGTACCAGACCAAGACGATGGACCTCACCATCAACGGCAGCGCCGGCTTCAACAACCTGCCGCAGAGCTGCTGGAAGCTGAACGGCAAGCTCACGCTCACCGGCCCGGCGGTGACGAGCCTCGCCAAGCTCGGCGACCTGCGCGAAGTCCGCGACCTCGTCATCGACGATACAGACCTGACGAAGATCGACACCAAATCGATCGTCGAGGTCACCGGTGACATCACGGTTCGCTACAACGACAAGCTGACCGACATCGCGAACCTCGCCGCGAAGCAGACCGCGAAGTCGATTCTCGTCGAGTACAACGGCGAGCTCACCAACCTCGGTGGCCTGGCGAAGGCCGAGGTGGTCACCGGCGGCACGATCATTCGCAACAACGCGAAGCTCACGACGGTCGACCTCGGCCGCGCGACGCGCCTCGAAGGCGGCTTGCTCGTCGCCGACAACAACCTGGTTACGAAGCTCGACGCGCACTCGCTCCAGTCGGTCGGTGACTTCACGTTCCGCAACAACGCTGCGCTCGCCGACCTCGGCTCGCTGTCGGCGCTGCGCTTCGTGCACGGCACGTTCACGCTCGACAACAACGACAACCTCGTTTCGCTCGCGAATTCGATCACGAGCGGCATGGGAACGATCGACATCAACGTGATCATCAGCAACAACGCAAAGCTCAGCGAGCTCGGCGGTCTTGCCCGCACGCAGTACATCGGCGGCTCGGTCCAGGCGACCAGCAACAGCGCGCTGACGTTCTGCGAGGTCCGCGAGATCGATTGCTGCGTGAACTCGGGCCAGGTGCTCGCGTCGGGAAACCAGACCACGACGTGCAACCAGACCGGTTACTCGTGGTGCAACCAAGAGCTTGGTTACTGTCCGTATATGTGATGAGGGCTCTTCTTCCGTTCAGGAGAATCACCATGCGCTCGCAACTCATCTCTCTCGCATTCATCGCCGCCGCACTTCAGGCGGCCGATGCCGACGCCAAACCGCGCCGCGTCGTCGTACTCGAGTTCGACGGACCGCGCCGACTCGCTGATAGCGGACGCTCGGCGGTGATGGGCGTGCTCGGCGATCAGTACAACATCGTCGCCACGAAGAACTGGGACACGGCGCGTGCGCGCGCCGCCGGTCGTGGGCCGCAGCAGTGGCGGCAGGCCTCCAAGCAAGCGGGCGTCGATGCGGTGATCGAAGGCTGGGTGCAAGCCGAAGGGCGCCACCACGTGCTCACGGTCGCCGTGCGCGAAGCGGCGACGGGCCGCGAGCTCGACACGCTGAGCGTGCGCATCAAGGACGACGGCGTGACGCCGGACGCGAGCCAGAAGCTCGGCGTCCAGCTCGACGACTTGCTGAGCTGGATCGACGGCGACATCAACGCCGACCCGACGCCCACGCTACCGGACGTGCGCACGATGCGGCCGCTGCTCGGTGCTCGCGATCCAGATCGCGATCGCCGCCGCATCGACGACGAAGACGACGACGCCGACGACCGCAGCTCGGACCGCCGGCGCAGCAAGACGCGCCGTGACGACCGCGTGGGCCGCGACGATCGCCGCGACCGCGATGGTCGTGATGATCGCAATGGTCGCGATGGTCGCGATGAAGTGCGCGACGACCGCCGCGATGATCGCCGGGATGCGCGTGATGATCGCCGCGACGACCGTGATCAACGCGACGACCGCGACGATCGTCATGACGATCGTGACAGCGACCGCCGCGCGTCCGATGAGCCGAAGCTCAAGAAGGTGGCGACGGCCGAGGAGACCGATCAGGACACAAGAGATCTCGTGAAGCTGTTCGGCCCCGAGAGCAAGGAAGCCGAGATCGTCACCGAGGGCAAGACAACGCACAAACCCAAACCGACGCCGCGCTTCCTCATCGGTGCGGGGCCGTACGTCTCGGCGCGTGGCATGGCGTTCGACTACGATCCGACCGCGAAGGGTAGTCCACCGGAGTATCCCGGTCAGACGCTGAAGGGCTTTGCGGCGAGCGCGGCGGTCTACCCGATGCCGCGCGAGAAAGAGGACGGCAAGATTTCCGGTGTCGGCTTCTCGTTCGACATCGCGCACTCGGTGCTGTCGACGTTCACCGCGATGGATGACACCGGCTACGGCGATTACACGATGGAGCACTCGGCGTGGCAGGCCGGCATCCACTATCGCTACCCGTACGAGTTCCTCGCGATCGACCTCGACGGCAGCTACGGCAACTTCACGCATCGCATCGTCGACCTGCCCGAGTCGATCCAGATCCCGGATACGTCGTACTCGTATCTCGGCATCGGCGCGCACCTCGACCTGCAGGTCACCGAGGGCACGACGGTCGGCTTCGGCGCGCACTACCTCTACTTGCTCTCCGCCGGCGATATCTCCGACGAGGATTGGTACGGCTCGGGCACGGCGTGGGGCGCGACGCTCGATGGCGACGTCCTCATTCCGATCAGTGGCGCGCTCTACGTGAAGGGTGCGGTTCAGTATCAACGCGTGAAGGTCGACTTCGAAGGCTCCGGCATGCTCTCCGACGCGTGGGGCGTATGGGATGTGGTCGACAGCTCGATCTCGGGTAGCGCGAGCCTCGGCGTGAAGTTCTAGCAGCGAATTCTCGACGAGAAATGCGGTCGGCGACACGCCGGCCGTTTTCGTTTTCGGCGGCGAGAAATCGCTCCCAGCTCGCTGTCTCCCGCGAGAGACGATCTGCGGAGTGATCACCCGGAGACTCACTTCGTAACCTCCTGGGATCGCATTTCGGGAGCACTGGCACGGCCGATGCTCTAGCTGAGGTTGCGCAACCAACCATCCACCAAGGGAACAACCATGTCGAACACCAAGGATCCGTTCGTCTCGATCGAAGAGAACCAGCTCGAGACCGTCTCGGGCGGCGCCGCGCGCGTCGCCTCGGGCGGCAGCTCGAGCGACAGCAACGACCAGTTGCTCGCGATGCTCACCTCCATCGGTGACTCCATCAAGGACCTCGCCCGCAACAACAACAGCGGCGGCGGCGATCAAATGATGCAGATGATGATGATGATGATGATGATGGGCGGCATGGGTGGAGGCGGCGGCGGCGCAGTTGCGGCGCCCGCTCCGCAACCACCCACGTACGTCGAAGTGTCGTCGTCGGGGCGTGGCTCCAAAAAGGGCTGGTAGCCGTTACGCCACCCGAACGGGTCCAGCGGTCCGAAGCAGGTGCTTCGGGCCGTTTCGCGTTTTCGGACGCCGCCTCGATGACGCGCGACGACTACCACGGACGGCAGCCATTTCCGACGAGCACGTGCGAGTCCGCATGGTTAGTCGCGGCATGTCAGCTGCACTTCGAACCGGTCAGCCATGTACGAGCTCCACGCTATTGAAGCCATCAACATCGACCAACTCGTCACCGCGACGGATCGCTTGCTGCTGCGCTGTACGCGCACGATCCAGCGGCCCGGCTCGCGAAGCACGATCGACTTCTCGCGCGAGGCAGCGGCGGCGCTGGCAGCGTCGGAGGCGCGGCGGGCAGCGACCGCGCATCTCGAGGAGACCGTCTACATGCGCGAGCCTCGCCGCCGCCGCGACGTGCTGAGCGCCGCGGTGCTCATCGCCTCCGCGTGGTTGGGCGTGATTTGCGCTTGTCTACTCGCGTAGGCGCGCCCCGCGAGCTCCGCGCCGCGAGCTCCGCGAAATCACACAGCGCCGTCGCTGGCACGCCCGATGCTCTTCACCTCGTCACCAACATCCACCAAGGAACTGCGCAATGAAGACCAAGCACACCTTTAGCTCGATCGATCGCGAGAAGCTCACCGCCGTCAGTGGTGGGGCGGCGCGCGTCGCGGCGTCGGCGAAGAGCAGCGACCTCGACGCGAAGTTGCAGCTCATGCTGAGCCAGATCGGCGATTCGATCAAAGCGGTCGGCCAGAACAACCAGAGCAGCAACGACATGCTGATGCCGATGATGATGATGATGATGATGGGCGGTGGCGGTGGTGGTGGTGGTGCGGCGCCCGCGCAAGTGGCGGCTCCTCCTCCGCCGCCGACCGGCACGTACGTCAAAGTCAACGTGCGCCGGTGATGTCATGGCCGACGAATTCGCGACGATCGATCTGAACGCGCTCGACGCTGTCACGGGCGGTCGCTACACCGCGGGCCCGGAGCAGATCCGGCCGGAGCTGATCCAAGCGATCGGCGAGCTCGCGAAAGCCGTCAGCGGCGTTGGTCAGGGCTTGGTCGCAGCCAAGCAGCAGAAAGACGGCCAGCAGCTGCAGATGATCAGCCAGCTGATGCAGATGCGCGGCGGCCGCTAATCTTCGTCACTGAGCGGGAGCCCCAGCTGCCTGGCATCGGCAGGTGGGGCTTCTGCGTCGAAGCGCACGACGCCGGTCTCGTCGACGTAGTTCGCGGCGAAGCGATTTGCGGCGACTCCGTCGATGTTCTTCAAGCGATCGAGCGCGAGCTGCACGATGTCATTCCACGACACCGACTTGCGGCCGCTATCGACGAGCGTTGCTTCGATGTCGCGTGCGACGCGGCGCAGATCGTCGTCACGCACACCACGGTGCGACGCGACCCGCTGCAGCGACACGAACAGCTTGTCGCCCTCGAACGGCTCGACGGTGCCATCGCGCTTCTGCACCTTGAGCGCGGGCGCGCCGAGCTTCTCGTACGTCGTGAAGCGGCGCTTGCA
>DASUFX010000732.1:0-8315 GCA_036274355.1 Kofleriaceae bacterium
CCATCCGGGCTCGGCCTGGCACGTCGACGAGCAGCCATCGCCGTTCGTCGTGTTGCCGTCGTCGCACGCCTCGGTCGCCGACTTGACGCCATCGCCGCAGACGCAGACCTCGATCGCGCAGGTCGACGAGCAGCCATCGCTGTTCGTCGTGTTGCCGTCATCGCACGCCTCGCCGGTCTCGACGTCGCCGTTACCGCACACCGGCTGATCGCAGCCACCATGGTCATCATCGTCGTCGGTATCACCGTCGTCGTCGCCGCAGTGACCACCACCATCGCAGTGGTCGTCATCGCCCTCGTCGTTGTCGCCGCAGTGACCGGGGCCAACCGCGCCGCTGTTGAACGCATCGAGCTTGCCGGTGAGCGACGACGTCGCGCTGGTCGCGAGCTCGCCCTCGCCCTTCGGCGGACACACGAGGCTGCCGATCAGCGCGTCGGCGGCCTGGATCGACGCCTTCACGTCGACCTCCGACGCCCCGGCCGCGATGTTGAGCTTCGCTGCGATCAACTGATGCGCGAGCTGAACGAGGCCGTTGCCTTTGACCGGCGTCTTCAAGATCGCGATCAGCTCGACCTTCGTGTACGTGACCGTGCCGAGCTGCAGCGACACGACGGGCCACGCGTCGGGGTGATTCTTCCAGTAGCCTTGTGTCAGCGTGCAGTCGCCACTGTTGCTGCCGCCGTGCTTGTTCGACAACGCGGACTCGTCGGTGCTACCGCCAAACGAGCACGCGATCGGCGACGCGAGACACAGCGCCAGCATCGTGTTGAATAGGTATTTGGTAGTGCGCATTCTGAGCTCCTCGGGTTTTCGGAGTCCTCAGTTGCCAGTCGCGTACCTAACAATTGACCTCGCATTTGTATGCACTTGCACATTCACTGCGTGCGCCGACGAGACAGCGTGAACGCACGGTCGCGCGGACTACGGAGCGACAGACACATCAAACGCAGCGGTCTCGACTCGACCACTACGTTTGATCTGCACGATCACGCGATAGTCGCCGGGCTTCGGGAACCCATACGGAAACGCGACGTGCGGCGGCAACGTGCGACCGGCCGCGAACATCTCGTGCGGGGTGCGCGCGAGCATGAGCGCAGGCATCGCGACCGATCCGTTCGGATGCAGATGCGCGAACACGGATAGATCGCGGCGCAACACCGCTGCGTGGCCGGCCATCCCCATGTACGGCTCGACGTCCGTCGCGGGCGCGCCGTCGGGACTTGTCACCGCGAACTGCAGCGACTGCGCCACGCCAGCACGCAGCTGCGGCGGTCGCTCGAAGCGAATCGTTTGCGATGGCGTGCCGTCCCAAGCGGAATCGTCGCCAGTCGGCGCGGGGCACGTGAGATCGGGAAGATCGATCTCGGCGACCGCGGTCATTGGAAAGCCGCCGCCGAACACGACGTCGGCGAACAACGCGTAGTGCCCGGCCGGCAGCGACGGCAACGTCTGGACGAACGTCTGATCGTCCGCGCGCGTCGGATGCAGGTGCGCCAGCCGATCGAGGCCCGGCGTGCGCACGACGAACAAGTGCATCTCGTGCCCGTGATCGGCCATCACCGCCGGCAGGCTCGGCAGATGCAGCGTGCAGCCGTCGCGCGTCGGCGCGATCCGCCACTCCTTCAGGATCATCCGCTCGTAGTCCTTGGCCTCCGAGCTCCACCATGCGTTGCCGAACCACAGCACGACGCCGACGAGCGCGCCGGCGACTCCGATCGCGATCTTGCTCTTGCGTCGCGCGCGTGGCGACGGTTCGATGCCGGGTTCGAGGCTGCCTTCGCGCACGGCCGCCGCGGCGATGCTGATCACCGACAGCGACAACAGCAGCATCAGGCCGAGCAGCAGTAGCGCGAGCGGCCGGTTCATGCCGAGCGTGCGCTGCGCGACTGCATTGATCGGCACCGCGAGCTCGCCCTTACCGCGCGCGCCGTCGACGGCGATCCGCACCTGCATCGCGCCGTGCTCCATGAGCCACAGGCTTGCCGTGAAGAACTGGCGATCGGCCCTCGAGGGATCGGCGCGATCTGGTGTCGGCGGCAGGTCGGAGCCCGGCCCCGTGAGCCGCAAGGGCACGACGGTCATTCCGCTGACGTCGGCATCGCGCGCGCGGATCTCGATCTCGGCGACGCCGGGGATCACGATCGGCATGCGTACGGTGACATCCAGGTGATACGCGCCGGCTTCGCCGCTGAAAAACACATCGGGGCTGCCGACGTGAGCCTGTGCCGGCAACGCGCACAACAGCACGAACAGGACGAGCGCGCGCTTCATCGCTTCGCCCTCCGCATCGCATCGCCGAGCACGAGCCCGAGATAGCTCGTGAGGCAGGCCGCGATCACCGCTTGCACGATGCCACCGACGAGGTCGCCGTCGGGCATGAACTCGTAGCTCGCCTCGTACCAGTCGGGATGCATCATGTACGGCAGGTAGTGCGTGCCGAAGAACCAGTTGCGCGCGTGCTCGCTCATCAGGAAGTCGGCGAACGGCCACTCCGAGGCGAGCAGGACCGCGACGAACAGCGGACCGAAGACGATCGCGCGACGCCAGCGCGGCCAGCTCTCGATTCGCGGCCGCACGAGATCGAATGCGAACGCCGGCGCGATCACGAGCATCGGAAACTCGAGCGGAATGAAGTGCGTGATCGGCTGGTAGACCGGCCCGAGCTTCGGCTCCGCCGGAAACAGCGGGAACAGCCACACCATCCCCATCATGAACGCCATGTAGAAGCCGGCGATCAGTGTCGTCGCCCAGCGATGACTCGACATCCGGCCGAACGACAGCGTGAGCAGCGGGCCGACGATCGCCATCGCGCGATACGCGTCACCGCGATGGAGGTTCGAGCGAAACGTGTGCTCGAGGATCGACGTCATGCCGAGCACGAGCACCTCGCCTGCCACCACGAGCAGCAGCGCTTCGAGCAGCTGCGTGCGCGCGGCAGCCCGGTTGAGCGGCGCGACAATCAACAGCACGCCACCGGTCGCGACCGCGAGGATCCCGAGTGTGAGCACCGCGTGCGGCGGGCTGAGGATCTTCACGTCGAGCCCGTAGGCCGCGTGCCACCAATTATCGAACGGCGCCGAGATCACCATCGCGGCCGCGCCCCACACCGCAACAAATGCGCCGAGCGGTCCGCGGAATCCCCATACGCGCACCGACACATCACGTAGCTGTGTGCGACCGAGCGTCGTTGCGATGATCAGATAGCCGCCCGCGGTACCCGCGATGATGCCGCCGAGCTGGATCGCGATGTGCGCGGGCGTCCAGAACGAGTCGCGGCCCACGGTCATGTGCCACGAGATGTCCCAATAGCCGCCGATCAGGATGCAGCTCACCGAGGCGAGCGCGGTCCACACGTACCAGGGCACCTTCACGCCTACGTGCTAGCGCGAGGTACCGCGGGGCGGCAAGAACAAGATCGTTACCGCCTAGCGCTGGCGGCGACGGCGCGGGCGCAGCAGCGCGATGCCCACGAGTGCCGCGAGCAAGAGCTGGCGGCTGTCGCTACCGGTCTCGCAGCAGCCGCTCGGCGAGCCGTTGTCGTCGCCGCCGCCGGTGCAGTCGTTCGACGGATCGAACGTGCCGCTCGAGCAGTCGTCGCAGCCGTCGCTGTCGCTGTCGCCGCACTTCATCGGATCATCGGGGAACGGATCCGTGCTGTCGTCGACGCCGTCGCCGTCGGTGTCCGTGCCGCCGGGGCCAACGCCGCCGGTCGTGCACTGCGCTTCGAACAGCGCGTTCAGGAACAGGCGCGTGCCCATACTCGACGAGGCCGAGGTCAGCGGCACCGTCGTGTCGTACTTGTGGCCGGCGAGGTAGCTGATCTTGCCCTCGCAACCGGCGTGCCGTTGTTGGCCGGGCTTCAGGATGATGTCGCCGCAGCCGTCGAGATAGCCGCTCATCCATAGATCCTGATTGCCGGGACCGTTCATGCCGGTGAGCAGCGTGACCTGGCGGTTGTTCTTGTACATCGTGCCGAGGTACTGGCTCAGGTTGTACGCGGGCTCGCTGCCACCGACGGTGCCGTGCGCGCCATCGATCTGGTTGTACGGCACGTCGGGGCGCAGCACCTTGACCTCGGCGGATGCCGGCTGGGTCGCAACTTCGTAGCCGGGCATGTTCTGCCACGTCATGGGCGTCGGCAGGCAGCAGTTCATACCAGCGCCGCAGCCGTTCGTGACGCAGGCGTAGTTCGCGTTCGCGCACGTGCCGTTCGGACACGCAGGCGGCGTACCGGTCGTCGTCAGGAAGTGACCGTCGCGGCCCGGGTCGTCGAGATACGGCCAGGCCGGATTCGGCACCAGGTTCTCGTACGCGTTCACCGCCTGGCACTCGGCGAAGAAGTGCGTCGAGTACGCGAGGAACGCGCGGACCTCGGCGACGACCTCGTGACCATTGAACGTGAACTTCGTGCCCGCTGCGCACTGAGCTTGAGTCGCCGGGCAGTTGCCACCGGCGCACTGCACCTTCTCGCGTTCGTTGACGCCCCAGTGCATCGACATGATCTGGCAGTACGCCGGTGTGCCATCGGACTTCCACAGCGCGCCGTTCTGGTGGTCATTGTTCGGCGCGTCGCACGTGCCGAGGTCACCGGCAATCGCTTCCTCGGTCAGCATGTCCGGGTTGATGGTGCCCGGTCCGCAGTTGCTGGCGCCGCATTTTCCCGACGGGAACTCGGTGGCGTTTGACTGCGGAATGCCCGCGGCGCGCAGATAGCTCGTGGCGATGTCTTCATTGCCGTCGGCAAACACCGCGATCGTCGGCGCTGCGATCATCTCGCGCGCCGAGTTGCCCGTGAATGCGGCGGTCGCTTCGTGAACAGTCACGACATGGAACACCGTGCGCATCGCCCACGGGTTCGCAGCCCACTTCGACTGATCGTTCCACGCGTCGATGATCGCGAGCGCCGCATCGTGCTGAGCGGCGTCGACGACAAACGGGCCGCCGCGATACCGATGCATGCCGACCACGGTGTCGCGTGCAACACCGGCGTCGCTCCACACGACCTTCGTGGTCGCGGCGAAATCGGGACTCGCGGTCGGATACGTGCACTTCACGCCGGAGCCTTCGACGCCGCAGTCCCACGTGCACAGATCGCTCGCCGTATTACATGGCGCCGCATGCCACGTCTTGTTCGGATCGATCACCCAGTGCACGTGCACGCCCTGGCGCATGAGCTGATAGATGAGCCCGTACGCCTGGAACATGCCGGTCGCCTGGTACGACAGATCCATCGGGATGATCAGGCTGCCGGCTGGAAACTGATGATCCGCAGCGGCAACATCTCGCGGCGCGCTCAGCGCAACTGCGAGCGCACATACAGCAAAGCGAGTCGATTTACCCATCGACTCATAGTGCCACTAGCGCCGGAAAAAGTTGCCGCTGTGCCGCGCGCACATGTACGACACGCGCGATCTCAGTAAGTGCCGTAGTTGTTCGCGAAGCTCAGCGTGGCACCAAGACGCCCACAGCGAGCTGCTCTGCTTCAATAAGCATGAGTCTCCGTTGACTGACTGACGACATACATCGCAACTCGCGTTCCCGACGACATTCGTCTCCTCGAGGAATCACATTGCTGCCCATGGTCGGCGGCGCACTGCGAGCAAGCCTGCGAACAAACACCGTGCGTCTCCTCGCGGCGACGGCGACATGCGCCACCGTGCTGGCTAGTCGCGACTCCAGGGCTAGCGGTGGCGCCGGTCGGCGCGCTGCGCGGCGGCTGCGACTTACGCGAGAAACGTCGACGGCGGGATACGTCTGATCGCTGGCACCTGCACTGCAGTCTGTCGCTTCGCCACCAACAGGAGAACAGCGATGTACGAAGCGATCTCGGATGCGGATCTAGTTCACGTCGTCGGCGGCTGCGTATGCCAACCGCAGCAACCCACCGATCCGAACGCAGGCGGCACGACCGGCGCAGGCGCTCCGCCGGCGGGTCCGACACAGCCGAGCGGCGCGCCGGCTCCGGGTGCCGGCGGGCAGCCGAGCAGCTGCGATCAGCTGCTGCAAGCGATCACACAGCTGCTCAACCTGTTCGGCGGAATGAACGGTGCCGGAGCTCCGGGTACCGCTCCGGGTACCGCTCCGGGTATGGCTCCGAAACAGCCGACCGCGGGCGCACAGTAGTCGTTAGGTCGACTCGACGACGCCGTCGGCGCGGTTATCGCTGCCGCCCGTGAGATGACCGCCGGCGTCGCGCCGAATGATCTGGCCGCGGCCGAACGCCGATCGCTCGTAACCGGTAATGCCGCCCTTCACCTTGTGACCGCGGCGCTCGAGCTCGGCAACCGTCGCCGCCGGCACATCTTGTTCGAGCAGGATCGCCTGCGCACCGTCGACTGGCTCGATCGAGAAGCGCGCGCGATCGAGCGCAGCTTGCGGAGCGACGCCGTCGTCGATCATCGCGGTGACGACCTGTACGTGCCCTTGCGGCTGCATGAAGCCGCCCTGCACGCCGAATGGACCGACGAGTGTGCCGTCGAGGTTCGTGAGCATGCCCGGGATGATCGTGTGATATGGCCGCTTGCCGGGTGCGACGACGTTCGGGTGCGTCGGATCCGAGGAGAAGTTCGCGCCGCGGTTCTGCAGCGAGAAGCCAAAGCCCTTCGGCACGAGACCGGTACCAAGGCCCATGTAGTTGCTGTTGATGAACGAGCACGCGTTGCCGTCGCCGTCGACGACGCAGAAGTAGACGGTGTCGCTGCTCGCAACCGGCGAGCCGCGCTTGACGTCCGCCGTAGCCCGGGTGCGATCGATCAATGCGGCGCGCGCCTTCGCGTAGTCCTTCGCGAGCAGCTCGGCGACAGGGACGTGCGTGACGTGTGGATCCGCGACGTACCAGCGCGTATCGGCAAACGCGAGACGCATCGCTTCGATCAAGATGTGCATGCGATCTGCGCCAAGTGGATCGAGGCCGGCGAGCTCGATGTTCTCGAGGATATTGAGCGCGAGCAGCGCGGTGATGCCCTGCCCGTTCGGCGGGCACTCCCATACGCGCACGTTGCGATACGTCGTCGAGATCGGCTCGTCCCACGTCGACGTGTGCGCGGCCAGATCTGCCTGCGTCAGCGCGCCGCCGGCACCCTGCACCACTGCTTCGATCGCTGCCGCGATCTCACCGCGATAGAACGCATCCTTGCCGCCATTTGAGATCGTGCGCAGCGTCTTCGCCATGCCCGGGTTGCGAAACGTCTCGCCACTGTGCGGCGCGCGGCCCTCGATCGTCAGCTCGGAGATGTCGCGCTGCAGCTTGCCGAGTCGGTCGGCGTTGAGCTGCCAGTAGTGCGCGGTGATGTCACCGACCGCGTAGCCATGCTCCGCGAGCTCGATCGCCGGTGCGAGCACGCGATCACGCTTCCACGTGCCGTGCGCGGCGAGCAGGTCGAGCCAACCGGCACACGCGCCAGGCACGGTCACGGCGTTCGCATCGAGTGGATTATCGTGGACGCGTTCAGCGAACCGCTCGCGCGTGAGCCCAGCCGGTGCGCGGCCCGATCCATTGAGCGCGTGCAGCTTCTTCGTCGCCGCGTCGTAGTAGAGGGCGAAGCAATCGCCGCCGAGCCCCGTCGAGACCGGCTCGGTGACCGCGAGTGCCGCCGCCGCCGCGATCGCGGCGTCGACCGCATTGCCGCCCGCACGCAGCACATCGACGCCGACTTTCGTCGCAGCTCGCTGACTGGTCGCGACCATGCCGGTTGTGCTCACGCTCTCTCTCCTCAATTGACCCGCATGACCGCACGCGAGTGCCCCCGCCGCTCCACCGGTCATGGCAAGGAACTCACGACGCGAGATGCCACGCATAGCTAGGACTTATCGCAGATTCCTTTGCGATACGCTCGGCCCAAGCGATCACGAGTGAAACGGCGGCCCGATTGGTGTTTCATGTACTCGTGAGCCAGTGGAACGCTACATCGACGAAAGTCAGCGCGATCTTCGTCGCGGGCGTCGCCGGAGTCGTGCTCGTCGCGTACGCGACGTCCGATTCGAGCAAGCCCCCGCCGCCCCGGCCCCACCACGTCCGCAGCCATCGTAGCTGCCCGCCGCTCGAGCCGCTTCCTTCCGACGGTTCGGAGGAAGGGCACTTCTACGAGCTTGACCATCTCGCCAAGCAAGAGCTCGCGTCGCATCATCTCGATGCCGCCGCCGCACTCGCGGCGGAGCTACTCGAGCTCGCACCGAAGTACGAGCAGAACTGGAACTACGGCAACGCAGTCCATGGCGGCCACACCGTGCTCGGCCAAGTCGCGCTCGCGCGCGGTGACGTCGCGGAAGCACGTCGGCAACTGCTTGCCTCTGGTGCAACACCTGGATCGCCGCAG
>DASUFX010000733.1:0-10642 GCA_036274355.1 Kofleriaceae bacterium
TCTTCGCTGGGTCCGCGACGGTGACGCTCGCTGGCGTGATCATGTACGTGCACGGCGCGACCAAAGTCTCTGACGCCGAGGACGAGCTGTGCGACCGCGGCGGTTATCCGTTCAATCCCGGCTGTCAGCCCGCAGACTCGAGCCTCACGCAGGACGAGGTCGACCGGCTCAACGCAAAGGGTTCGCGCGGCGAGACCATCGCGATGGTCGGCGTCGGCACCATGGGCGTCGGCCTCGTGATGAGCGTTATCGCAGGCTACAAGGGCTTCATCGCGAAGCCGAAGCAACAAGAGCGCGCGGTCACGATCGCGCCGACCGTCTCGAAGGACGGCGCCGGCGCCACGCTGCAAGTGCGCTGGTAGTCCGGGTCTAGTCCGACCGCCGGCCGCGTGTGTCCGACGCCCTCGCTTCGCGAGCTTGTCTTGGTCGCGCACGATCGGCGGTCGGTGGAGCTGTGGCGGCGCGACGCCGACGGCTGGCAACGCAACGACGTGACGAGCGGGCTTGTCCAGCTCGAGGCCATCGACTGCACGCTTGCGATCGACGACGTCTACTACGATCCGCTCGCGACCGACTAACGCTGGGGTATAACGCGCAGCCTCGTGCTGTTCGATCTCCCGACGCCCGGCTTCTCGTTCGAGCTCCTCGCGACGCTCGGCCATGCGCGCGCGGGCATCTTGCACACGCCGCGCGGCGACATCCCGACGCCGGTGTTCATGCCCGTCGGCACCGCCGGTACCGTCAAGGCGATGACCGCTGACGAGCTGCGCGCCGAGCCGCTCGACGCGCGGATCATCCTCGGCAACACGTACCACCTGTACCTGCGCCCGGGCCTCGAGGTGATCGGCGCGATCGGCGGCCTCCACAAGTTCGCCGCGTGGGATCGGCCGATCCTCACCGACTCCGGCGGCTTCCAGGTGTTCTCGCTCGCGGCGATCAACGAGATCGACGACGACGGCGTCACGTTCCGCTCGCACATCGATGGCTCCAAGCACCGACTCACGCCCGAGGTCTCGATGGAGATCCAGCGCGTGCTCGGCAGCGACATCGCGATGGTGTTCGATCAATGTCCGCCGGGCGACGCGGAAGAGGCCGTGCACGAGGTCGCGCTTGCGCGCACGACGGCGTGGGCGAAGCGGTGCCGCGAATTCAAGCGCGCGCACGGGCATGCGCAGGCGCTGTTCGGCATCGTGCAAGGCGGCATCGATGTACCGCGCCGCATGCGGCACATGGCCGAGATCACGGCGCTCGACTTCGACGGTCACGCGCTCGGTGGGCTCGCCGTCGGCGAGAACCTCGCCGACACGTACCGGATCCTGGACGAGGTCGCGCACCTCTTGCCTGCGGAGCGGCCGCGCTACCTGATGGGCGTCGGCACTCCCGCGGACCTCGAGAAGGGCATCGGCGCGGGCGTCGACATGTTCGATTGCGTCATGCCGACCCGCAACGCGAGGAACGGCTACCTGTTCACGGCGGGCCAGCGCGTGAACATTCCGAACAACGCGAACCGCCTCGACCAGGGACCGATCGACCCGGAGTGCCCGTGCTCGACCTGTCGCACCCACTCACGCGCGTACCTGCGACATCTTTACCTAGCCAAAGAGATTCTCTATGCGCGGCTCGCAACTCTGCACAACCTCACGTTCTACGCGCGGCATGTAAGGCGGATTCGCGATCGGATCCTCGCTGAAGGCACGCGCTGCTAAGAATCAGCCACGCCTGCCCGACCGAGGAGTTGAAGCAGGCTTGACCCGGCACCATACGGATGGTACCAACCCCCGGATTTTCCGAGGTTAGCGCCCATGCAAGCTATGCAGCCGATCATGATGATGTTGGTGATGTTTGGAATCTTCTACTTCATCCTGATCCGCCCCCAGGTGAAGCGTCAACGCGAGCATCAATCGATGCTGCAGAAGCTCGGCAAGGGCGACGAAGTGATCACGCGTGGTGGCGTGATCGGCAAGATCACGGGCATCTCCGACGACGGCGTCGTGGTGCTCGAGCTGCAGGAGAAGGTCCGTGTTCGTATCCCGCGCGCCTATATCGAAGGCCGCTGGGACGGCAAGGTCCCCGAGTCTGCCGCGAAGAACGCCGCCTGATTCTTTTCGTTCTCGCAAAGGTGCTTCATGGATCGCTCTCTCAAGTGGCGCACAGCCGCGTTGGTGATCGTCAGCCTGCTGTGTGTCTGCGTAGTCCTACCTAGTTTCATTCCGCGCGAGAACTTCCCGCGCTGGTTCAACAAGATCTTCACCTCGAAGATGAGCATGGGGCTCGACCTGCAGGGCGGCCTCCACCTCGTCTACTCGATCGACCTCGACAAGGCCGTCGAGGATCGCGCGAGCGAGCTCAAGCGGGACGTCGAGTCGCGCTTCGCGGACGACAACATCAAGGGCATCGTCAAGACGCCGTCGACGCCGGTCGGTGCGGTCACGGTCGTGCTCGAGGACGGCACCAAGAAGGCCGAGGTCAAGGCGACGATCGAGAAGGACTACGGCGACACGATCACGACGATCGATTGCCCGAAGGGCGAGAGCGCCAATGCGATCTGCTTCCGCGTGTCGTCGAAGTTCGCCGACACGATCAAGAAGGCCGCGCTGACGAACGCCGTCACGACGATTCGCGATCGCATCAACGAAAAGGGCGTCGCCGAGCCGAACGTCGTCGAAAAGGGTGACGAGATCATCGTCGAGCTGCCCGGTCTCGACAAAGAGATGATCGACGAGACCAAGGGCATCATCGCCCGTACCGCGAAGCTCGAGATGAAGGTCGTCGACGACTGCACGGTCTACACGCCATCGGGCTGCACGGCCGCGAACTCGACGCACGAGGGCTCGCCGTACATGAAGAAGCTGTACGCGCACGTCGGCAGCGATCGCAAAGGCGTCGCGACCGACCCCGAGGCGGTCAAGCTCGACATCCAGGCGGACATCGACCAGTGGCGTCCGGATGAGGGCGGCGCCTCGCACACCGACTACTACCTGCTCGCGCCTGATCGTACCGAGAGCATGCCGATCGCGTGGGCGAAGAAGCACGGCTGCCCGATTCCTACGGGAGTCACCACCGGCAACATCGACTGCAACGTCACCGGCCGCCAGATCATCGAGCGCTACCTGTACGGCGACAAAGATCTCGGCTATCCGGGCCTCATTGCGGCGGACGCGAGCTTCAAGGCGCCCGACGATCGCCAGCTCGGCTTCGAGCTGATCGATCCGCTGCCGAACGCGAAGGACAAGCGCGTCAAGTGGCGCACCTACTACCTCGAGCGCGCCGTCCGTCTCACCGGCTCGGCGATCTCGAACGCGATGGGTAGCTACGACCCGAACACGAACCGTCCGATCGTGTTGCTCGACTTCAACCGCTACGGCGGCCGCATCTTCGGCGATGTCACGGCGCAGATCGTCGGCATGAAGTTCGCGACGATCCTCGACGACAAGGTCAAGTCCGCGCCGATCATCAACGGCGCGATTCGCGGTGGCCGCGCCTCGATCACGATGGGCGGCAGCGACCCGACCGTGCAGGAGCAGGAGCGCGATGACTTGGTGGCGGTGCTCAAGACCGGCTCGCTGCCGGCGCCGCTACGCGAGGAATCTGCGAGCGAGGTCGGTCCGTCGCTCGGCGCCGATGCGATCGCGAAGACGCGGCTGTCGTTCGCGCTCGGCATCGCGCTCGTCATCCTCATCATGGTCGGCGTCTACAAGTGGTCGGGCATGATCGCGGTGTTCGCGGTCGTCTTCCACATCGTGCTGACGCTCGCGGTCATGGCGCTGTTCGGTGCAACGCTCACGTTGCCTGGCATCGCTGCGATCGTGCTGTCGATCGGCATGGAGGTCGACGGCAACATCCTCATCTACGAGCGCATACGCGAAGAGCTGTTACTTGGAAAATCGGTGCGCGGCGCGATCGACCTCGGGTTCTCGCGCGCGTTCTCGGCAATCCTCGACGGCCAGCTCACGACTGCCGCCGCAGGCTGGGTGCTTCTCAATTACGGCTCGGGTCCGATCAAGGGCTTTGCCGTGATGCTCCTCGTCGGCGTCTTCACCACCGTCTCCACCAACATCTGGGTCACGCGCATCTTCTTCGATTGGGCCGTTCACCGGCATCAGAAGAAGGGCACGATGTACACCCTGTCGATCTGAGGCTGCCATGGCTGAAGACAAACCCCATCCGCACAAGTTCCGCTACCTGCTTCCGCCGGGCAATAACTTCCACTTCGTCCGGAAGTTCCGTTACTGGCTGATCGCGTCGGTCATCCTGATGGCCGCGAGCATCGCGGCGCTGTTCATCAACCATTCCGTTCGCGGCCAGTTCATGAACTGGACGATCGACTTCAAGGGCGGCACCGAGATCATCTTCGTGTTCAAGGACACGGAGACCGGCAAGTTCATCGAGCCCGACTCCGCCAAGGTCCGCGCGGCGCTCCAGAAGGCCGGCGACCACGCGGTCGAGATCTCGGGCATCTCGTACAAGGAAGAGACCGCGAACGGCACCGAGGACGTGCACGGCCTCATCGTCCGCACGCCGCGCTTCTCCGCGCTCAAGCAGGAGCAACGCGACGCCGCGACGAAGGACTTCGACGAGACGTTCAAGGACCGCGAGATCGGCAAGGCGACGTGGTCAGGCGACCGCCTGTTCGTGCGCTCGAAGAAGCCGATCAAGCACGAGGAAGCAGCGGCGCTGTTCCAGAAGCTTGGCCTCGAGCTCAAGCCCTGGTCTGACAAGGAGCAGGAGCAGTACACGCACGCCGACGAGGGCACCGGCGAGTTCAACGCGGTCTATGCGATCTGGGGCCTCGATCGTCAGTACGGCAAGGTGCTCGAGAGCGCGCTGCCGCACACGCAGGCGACCGCGGTGAATAGCTACGGCGTCGGCGCGAAAGCCGGCGCGAAGCTACGCGACGACGCTGCCAAGTCGATCATCTACGCCATCTTCCTGATCATGCTGTACCTCGCGTTCCGGTTCGACATCCGGTACGCGCCAGGCGCAGCGTTCGCGACGCTGCACGACGCGGTCATGGTCATCGGCGTGTTCGCCGTGACCTGGACCGAAGTCTCGCTGACGTCGGTCGCCGGTCTCCTCACGGTCATCGGTTACTCCGTAAACGACACCGTGATCGTCTTCGACCGAATACGCGAGAATCAGGCGAAGCTCAAAGACAAGAAGATCGATCGCATCATCGACATCTCGCTCAACGAGATGCTCGTTCGCACGATCCTCACGTCGGCGACGGTGTTCGCGACCACGCTGATCATGAACATCTTCGGCACGGGCCTCGTGAAGAACTTCGCGTTCGCGATGAACATCGGCGTGATCGTCGGTACGTATTCGTCGATCTTCCTCGCGACGCCGATCTTCATGTGGATCTCGCGGAAGTACTACACCGGTGCTCCCAAGCGCCGCCGTGGCCTTCCCGCGAACGCCGCCGAACCGACGCCGTAACCGCGGCCTGAGTGGGCTATGGCGTCAGGCGCGGATGCGTTAGCCGCCACAGCAGAGCCCGTAAGCGATCGATCAGCTGGCACCTCGCGCGTCCGAGGCGCGGCCACGCGCGTCTCGCGATGCGGACAAATGGTCCGCACTGCGGACGTAGTGCGTTCACCCGATCCCGGGATCATCTAATTCACAGGGATCACTCGGGGATCTGCTGGGTTTCGGTGTCAGACCCGACGACTAGCGTCCGCGTGTGCAGTTGCGCGTTCGCTGTCTCGACGACCGACTCGTCGATCGCATTGCCGGTGCGCTGCGTGTTCGCCCGGCAACTGCTCGCTGTCTCGTCGCGCGCGGCGTCGTCGAGCCAAGCGATGCGCAAGGCTTCATCGATCCGCGCCTCGCGGCACTGCGCCCGCCGTCGGGTCTTGCGGGGCTATCGCTCGCCGTCGAGCGCATCGCGCATGCGGTCGAGCGTGGCGAGCGTATCGGCGTGTTCGGCGACTACGACGTCGACGGGATCACGACCGCAGCGCTACTGACGTCGTTTCTGCGCGCGGCGGGTGCGCAGGTCGAATGCGCCGTCGCGCGACGCGATGCTGGCTACGGCTTCACGCAGGAAGCAGTCGCGGATTTCGTGACGCGTGGCTGCAAAGTGGTCGTCACGGGTGACTGCGGCACGAGCGACCTCGGTGCACTCGCGGCCGCGAGCGAGCGCGGTATCGAAGTGATCGTGGTCGATCACCATACGGTCCCATCGGCGTCGGTGGCGCATCCTTCGTTCTCGCTCGTGAATCCGTACCGCGCCGATTCGACGTTCCCGTTTCGCGGCATGGCGTCGGTGGGGCTCGGGTTTTACGTCGCAGCATCGGTACGCACGGAGCTGCGCGATCGCGGCTGGTTCCGGTCGCGGCCGGAGCCCGACGTGCGCGAGCTGCTCGACCTGGTCGCGCTCGGCACGATCGCCGACCTCGTGCCGCTCGCGGCGGAGAATCGGATCCTGACCGCGCTCGGCCTGCGGCGCCTGCAGAGCAGGACGCGCCCCGGCATTGCAGCGCTGCTCGCGAGTGCGGGCGTCGACGTGGATAAAGAGATCGACGCGCACACGATCGCGTGGAAGCTGGCGCCGCGGCTCAATGCACCCGGACGGCTCGGTGCGGCGGAGCCGTCGCTGTCTTTGCTGCTGTCGGATGCGGACGCCGCGCCGGAGCGCGCGCAGGCACTCGAGGCTGCGAACAAACAGCGCCGCTCGATCCAGGACAAGGTGATGGACGAGGCGCTCGAGATGATCGGCGACGCTGATCCGGGGCCTGCGCTCGTGATCGCGGGCGAAGGCTGGCCGTCGGGCGTCGTCGGCATCGTCGCCGCGAAGCTCGTCGATCGCTATCAGCGGCCCGCGTTCGTGATCGGCATCGATCGCGAGACCGGCATCGGTCGCGGCTCGGCGCGCACGTGCGCGGGCATCAATCTGTACGAAGCGCTCGCGACCGCGGCGCCGATGCTCGATCGGTTTGGCGGTCACGCGGCGGCAGCGGGCTTCACGATCAAGCGCGAAGCTGTGCCCGGGCTCGTCGAAGCACTCGGCGGCGCAGTCACGCGGCTCGCGGAAGGCTCGGGGCCGGTCGTCGCTGGCGTCGACGTCGATGCCGAAGTGCGGCTCGGCGAAGTCGACGAGCGGCTCGCGCAGGAGCTCGCGGGCCTCGGGCCGTTCGGCCAGGCGAATCCGGCGCCGCTCCTCGTCACGCGCGGCGCGCGGGTAAAAGAAGTGCGGCGCGTCGGCGACGGGCAGCACCTCAAGCTCACCCTCGAAGATGACCAGAACGTCGTGCGCAGCGCGATCGGCTTCAAGCTCGGCGAGCGCGAGGTCGAGCACGGGGCACGCTTGGATCTCGCATTCGTGCCGACGATCTCGACGTGGCAGGGTAGGCGGAGCGCTGAGCTCGAGGTCGCCGACCTGTCGGTCGTGTCGTAGGCGCGCCCGCGCAACGCTCGCATCTGGCACGTGTCTGTTCTTCGAGGTATCCACTACCCGTGAGCGATTCGCCGAAAGCGCAGCCGGCCGATGACGAGCCGGTGCCGAAGCTGCCGCGTGGCCGTGGGCTCAAGCTGTCGGGCCCCGAGCTGTTCCGGATCGCGCTCACACTCGTCGCGCTGATCGGCGTGATCGTGCTGACGCGCCCGTGCGCGACCGCGGTGTCGGGCTTCGTGACGAGCTTCGACAAGGGCAGCAACGAAAAGGCGATGCCCAAGCCCGGGAATGTCGACATGCCGCGTGAGGAGCAGTACGAGCACCTAAAGCCCGGCATGACGGAAGCCGAGATCAAAGCCGCGATGGAGCGTAGCAAGGCGCGCAACGCAGGCAGCGCTGCCGGTAGCGGGAGCGCGTCCGCTGCGCCGAACCCGTAGCGACGGTTCGCGAGCGGTGTATGCTGGCACCGTGAGTGACGAACGGCGGGCATCTCCTCGACACACCGCGCATCTCGCGGGGGAGCTCGAGAGCGAACAAGGCAAGTCGGCGATCGCGATCACGCGCGATGTCAGCGCGGGCGGTCTCGCGGTGTTCACGCGGCTGCGGCTGACCGTCGGTACGCCCGTGAAGCTGCTCGTGCTGTGGAAAGACGAGCAGGTGATCTTGAACGGCACGGTGCTGCGCGAGCAGCCCCTCGAGCCAGGCGAGAGCACGCTGTGGCGGACGAAGGTCGCGATCGGTATCGATCCGAAAGATCCGCAGTTCGCGAAGATCGTCGCTGCGCTCGCCGAAGAACCGGCGAAGTAGCGCTTAGCCGCGTGGCTTCCAGAGCACGGCGTGCGAGAGCACCGGCATCTGCGCGCGCCGCTGCGAGACGGTATCGCCGTGTAGCGTCGCCATCAGCACGCCATCGCCGGTCGGGATCTCGTCCACGAGAGTGCCCCACGGATCGACGACCAGCGTGTGGCCGTAGCTCTCGCGCTTCTCGTTGTGGCGTCCCCACTGTGCGGGCGCGACGACCCACGCCTGATCCTCGATCGCGCGAGCACGCAAAAGCAGGTGCCAGTGCGCCGCACCGGTGTGCGCGGTGAACGCGGCCGGCACCATCAGGACCTCGGCGCCTTTGTCTTTGACGAGCGCGCGATAGAGCTCGGGGAACCGGACGTCGTAGCAGATCGTCATGCCGACTCGAGCGCCACCGATCTCGACGACGACCAGCTCGTCGCCCGGTGCGGTCGCGTCCGACTCCTTGAGCGTCGCGCCGCCCGGGATGTCGACGTCGAACAGGTGAATCTTGCGGTAGTGCGCGATCAAGTGACCGCCGGGATTGATGACGACCGCCGTGTTGTACGTGCGCTTCGTATCGCCCGGCACGCGCTCGGGGGTGCCGCCGCCGAGCATGTAGACCTTGTGCTTGATCGCCAGCTCGCGAAGCGCGGTCATGACCGGCCCGCCGGCACTGAGCGCCTCGGCGATCTTGAGCTTGTCGCCTTCCCCGCGGCCAAGGAACGAAAAGCACTCGGGAAGTGCGACGAGTTGCGCGCCCTGGTCGGCGGCCTTCGCACTGAGGTCCGCGACCGTCGCGAGGTTTGCCTTGAGGTCGTCGCTCGACCTCATCTGCACGGCCCCGACCCGTAGCTGCCAGCTCATGACCCTAGGGTATGCGCTTGCCAAAACGCCGCAAGTTGCTGCATCGACAGGCTGCCCGGATCGGCAAGCCTACGCAAAGGCACTTGCTATGCGGTTTGGCCGATGGTACCCATCCCGCAGCTTCAATCGCTTCGCGGTAGAGGTGGCCTTCCGGCCACCTTTTTTTTCGCCTTAAACCATGTCCCGCAATCCACTTCACCAGCGCTTGATCACGATCATCGAGCCCGTCCTCCAGGCGGCGGGCTTCGAGCTGGTCGACCTGCGCTTCGTGCTGGAGCAGGGCGGTTGGGTGCTCCGCGTCCAGGTCGACGTGCCGCTCGAGCAGGTGACGGATCTTAGCGAAGTTCCGAGCGACCGCGTCGACCTCTCCGATTGCGAGGACATCTCGCGCGAGCTCTCTGCGGTACTCGACGTCGAGGATCCGATTCCGCAGGCGTATCACCTCGAAGTCAGCTCGCCGGGCATCGATCGTCCGCTGAGGACCGTTGCGCACTTCGCTCACTTCGCGGGCAGCGAAGCGAAGATCCAGCTCGCGGTCCCGCTTCATCTCGAGGGCGGCGAGCGCAAGAACTTCAAGGGCGTCTTGAAGGGCGTCATCGACGACAAGGTCGAGATCGTCTGCGACGGCCAGCCATTCCAGCTGCTGATCGCCGACATCGAGCACGCCAAGCTCGTTCCCGACTGGGACGCCGTCATGCACGGCCGATCAGGAGCGGGCGGGGCAGGGGCCGCCAACCAGAAGAAACCGATCAAGCCGGGACACCGGCCTAGTCAGAAACACCAGAAGCAGAAGCACTGAGGAACGCCATGGAAGCCAAACTCGACATGGTTCTCGAGCAGGTAGGCCGAGACAAGAACATCGATAAGAGCGTGCTCATCAACGCGCTCGAGCAAGCCATTCTCACGGCCGCCAAGCGCACCTTTGGCATGAACCGCGAGATGGAAGCGAAGTTCAACACGGAGACGGGCTCTGTCGACCTGTTCCTCATCGTCAATGTCGTCGAGGAAGACGATGCGATCGAAGGTCGCGAGATCACGGTCGAGCAAGCGCGCTCGGCGGGTCTCGAGGCGGAGCTCGGCGACGAGCTCTTGTTCCAGGTGTTCTACCGCGCCGAGGACGAAGACCGCGCGCGCGAGCAGGACGAGAAGTTCGGCGACCTGATCGACCTCAAGAACGCGAGCAAGAAGTTCGGCCGCATCGCGGCGCAAACCGCGAAGCAGGTCATCTACCAGCGCGTGCGCGAGGCCGAGCGCGACAACGTCTACAACGAGTTCAAGGATCGCAAGGGCGAGATCATCAGCGGCGTCGTGCGCCGCTTCGAGCGCGGCGCGCTGATCGTCGACGTCGGCAAGGCCGAGGCCGTGCTGCCGATGCGCGAGCAAGTGCCGCGCGAGAGCTATCGCGTCGGCGACACGATCAAGGCGTACTGCCTCGACATCGATCGCAACGCGCGCGGCCCGCAGGTCATCCTGTCCCGCACGCACAAGGGCTTGCTCGAGAAGCTGTTCGAGCAAGAGGTGCCGGAAATCTACGAGAAGATCGTGCGCATCGAGTCGAGCGCGCGCGAGCCCGGTGCACGCGCGAAGATCGCTGTGTCG